>NZ_CALJXO010000266.1:0-18391 GCF_937988555.1 uncultured Boseongicola sp.
AATGCAAGGTGATATTAAAGATTGGAAATTCCACCCGTTCTCCGGGGAATTAATTGAGGGTACGATTCATGGGCGAGGCTCAGCGGATATGAAGGGGGGCCTGGCAGCTTCGATTATTGCTGCCGAAGCGTTTATCGAGACATGCCCAGACTATGCGGGCGCGATTGAAATCTCGGGGACCGCCGACGAAGAAACAGGTGGGTACGGTGGCGTCGCCTATCTCGCGGAGAGGGGCTATTTTTCGCCTGACCGCGTGCAACACGTGATCATTCCTGAGCCGCTTCAAAAGGATCGGATTTGTCTTGGGCATCGCGGCGTATGGTGGGCTGAAATCGAAACGCACGGAGAGATCGCACACGGATCAATGCCTTTCCTGGGCGATTGCGCCGTTCGGCATATGGGCGCCGTCCTCACCGAGATGGAAACCTCCCTTTTCCCTGCACTTGCCACACGCTCGACCGACATGCCGGTGGTTCCTGAAGGCGCCAGGCAATCGACGCTCAATATCAATTCATTCCACGGCGGACAGGACGAGAACCCTCCCGAATTTACCGGCTTTCCCTCGCCTTGCGTGCCTGACAGTGCGCGCATGGTCATTGATCGACGCTTTCTGATCGAGGAAGACTTCCAAGACGTTCAGCAAGAAATTCACACCCTTCTGGAACGGGTCAAATCGCAACGGGAAACTTTTTCTTACGACATTCGCGACTTGCACCATGTGATCCCAACGATGACCGACAAGACGGCACCAATTGTGCAAAGCACCGCAAAAGCAATCAAAAGTGTCTTGGGTCGGGATGCGGAGTATGTCGTTTCCCCAGGCACTTATGATCAAAAGCACATTGATCGGATCGGGCGCCTTAAAAACTGCATTGCCTATGGGCCGGGATTACTGGAACTTGCGCATAAGCCCGATGAATACATCGGCGTTGACGATATGCTAGACTCGGCGAAAGTGATGGGCCTGTGCTTGATTGATCTTTTAACCGACGCTGGTGAACAGGGAGAAAAGTTATGAAATTCAAAGCATTGACGAGCGCTGCTGCGCTGGTGGTTTTGGCGGGCACGGCTCAGGCTGACACAGGCTTGATTGTTGGTCTGCAACTGGAGCCACCACACCTTGATCCGACGAGTGCTGCCGCAGGCGCGATTGATCAGGTCCTTTATTCGAATGTTTTCGAAGGTTTGACGCGTTTTGGGCCTGACGGCTCGGTCAATCCAGGCCTCGCCGCAAGCTGGGACATCTCGGAGGATGGCCTGAGGTACACGTTCAACTTGCGCGAAGGTGTCGCTTTCCATGACGGGACGGCAATGGATGCAGAGGACGTTGTGTTCTCACTTGACCGAGCGCGCGCCGAAGACAGCACAAATGCGCAAAAGGCACTCTTTGCCGAAATTGAAGGCGTCGAAGCGGTTGATCCAACCACTGTGCGCGTGACGCTTTCGACCGCCAATGGCAGTTTTTTGTTTAATATGGCTTGGGGCGACGCCGTGATCGTCGCCTCCGAAAGCATCGAAAATATCAAGACGAACCCAGTGGGAACGGGCGCATTCAAATTCTCGAACTGGGTCCAGGGGGACCAGATCGAGTTAGTTCGCAATGAGGACTATTGGGGAACGCCAGCCAATCTCGAGACAGCGACCTTCAAGTTCATTTCAGATCCCACTGCGGCGTTTGCGGCCATGATGGCTGAAGATGTCGATGTATTTTACAGCTATCCCGCACCTGAGAACTTGCCACAGTTCGAAGCAGATGCGCGCTTCGAGGTGCTTGTCGGATCATCAGAGGGTGAGACTATTCTGGCGATCAACAATCTGATGGAACCGTTCACCGACGTGCGTGTCCGCAAAGCAGTTGCACACGCTATTGACCGGCAAGCCATTATAGATGGTGCCATGTTCGGCCTTGGCACTCCGATCGGGACGCACTTTGCGCCACACAACCCAGACTACGTCGATCTGACGAGTAATTCGCAGTATGATCCCGAGCTTGCAAAGTCATTGCTTACCGAAGCGGGTTACCCTGACGGGTTCACAACAACGTTGAAATTGCCGCCGCCATCCTACGCCCGTCGTGGTGGCGAAATAATTGCCTCCCAGTTACGCGCTGTGGGTATTCAGACCGAAATCAGCAACCTTGAGTGGGCCCAAGGGCTTGAACAGGTGTTTCGCGGCAAAGACTTCGGCCTGACGATTGTCAGCCATACCGAGCCTTTCGACATCGGTATCTACGCGCGGCCTGAATACTACTTCCAGTATGACAACGCCGACTTCCAGTCGTTGATCAAGGACCTGACGGCCGAGACTGATCCTGCAAAACGCTCAGAACTTATTGCCATGGCGCAGACAATAATCTCGAACGATTATGTGAATGGATATCTCTTCCAATTGGCAGTCCCAACGGTCGTGAAAGCCGGCATTCAAGGCATCTGGTCCGATGCGCCGACACAAGCGATTGACCTCACAGCTGTCAGCTGGAGCAATTGATTAAAATGGCCCGCCCCGGCAGCAACTTCGCCTGCCGGCGCGGGCTTTGAGCTAATCCCAGACAGATGGCGCGCTATATCCTGACGCGACTTTTATCGTTGCTTATCAGCTTGACCGTTGCCAGTGCCGTAATTTTTGCGTTGATCGAAATCATACCGGGCGATCCTGCCGCCTTCATGCTAGGGATCAATGCGCAAGACGACACGATTGCCGCCTTACGCGCCGAGCTTGGACTGGATACCAGCCCTCTTGAGCGCTATTTCGGTTGGGTCAGCGGAATGGTTACCGGTGATTTTGGCACGTCGTATACCTACCGCACGCCAATCTCTGAAATGATCGCGGAACGGCTTTGGATATCACTTCCGCTCGCCCTTATCGCGCTTGCGCTTTCGACGCTAATTGCCTTCCCGGTTGGCATTCTTGCCGCATCGAAGCGAGGCTCTTTGACCGACACAATTGTTATGGGCTTCACCCAACTTGGCGTCGCCATCCCGAACTTTTGGTTTGCTATGCTGATGGTGCTGGTTTTTGCAATTAACCTTCGATGGTTCTCGGCCGGCGGGTTTCCGGGCTGGGACGAGGGCCTGTTTACTGGATTGAAGGCTCTGACTTTGCCAGCGATCTCACTTGCCCTGCCCCAGGCGTCCATCTTGGCTCGCGTGATGCGCTCGGCTCTCGTAGATACGCTGGACGAAGACTTCATGCGGACCGCACGCGCCAAAGGGTTGAACAGACGACAAGCCATCCAACGCCACGCGTTACGCAATGCAATGATCCCCGTCCTGACAATCATTGGCCTGCAGTTTTCGTTCCTCCTGGCCGGGGCGATCATTATCGAGAACGTTTTTTTCCTACCTGGGCTAGGTCGATTGGTTTTCCAGGCGATTTCACAACGAGACCTGATTGTTGTGGAGAGCGTTGTGATGCTGCTGGTCTTCGCTGTGATCGTCGTAAATTTCGCCGTTGATATAGCCTACGTGCTGGTCGATCCGCGGCTGAGGCGTCAAGGATGAAGACCAACCGCAATCTGGTCGTTGGCGCAGCCCTAACAGGGTTTTTCACGATTGCCGCTCTCATCTCATTCCTTTGGGTTCCCTATGACATTGAAGCGCTGAATATCGCAGACCGGATGAAAACGCCGTCCTTCTCGCACCTCCTGGGGACGGATCACTTTGGGCGCGATATCCTGTCTATGGTTATGATCGGTGCCCGCACGTCGATTGCCGTCGCGCTTGTCGCCGTTGGAATTGGGATGGGGCTGGGTGTTCCACTTGGGCTAGCGGCTGCAGCGCGCAAAGGCAGTCTCTTGGACGAGTTGATTGGCCGCGGGAATGATCTTGTCTTCGCATTTCCATCGCTTCTGATCGCAATTTTAATCACGGCGACGTTCGGACCAAGTGCTCTGAATGCAATCATTGCGATCGGGATTTTTAACGTGCCGGTTTTTGCAAGGTTAACGCGCGGTTCCGCACTTAGCATTTGGAAGCGTGATTTCATCCTCGCCGCACGCGTGTCGGGGAAGAATTCCGCACAAATATCTGTCGAGCATATCCTTCCTAATTTATCGAGCCTGCTGATTGTACAGGGGACGATCCAGTTCTCTCTCGCTATTCTTGCAGAAGCCGCGCTTTCATATGTTGGCCTCGGCGCACAGCCCCCCACGCCCAGTTGGGGCCGCATGTTGGCTGACAGCCAAACGATGATCAGTCTCGCACCTCATCTCGCCCTCGCCCCCGGGCTTGCGATCGTCTTTACCGTGTTGGGGCTAAATCTTCTTGGCGACGGCTTTCGAGACGTCTTCGATCCCCGCCTGCGGCGAGGGCGGACATGACGCTTCTTGAAATAGAGGGCCTTTCGCTTTCAATAAACGGATCGCCAATCCTAAAGGATATCTCCCTGTCGCTGAAGCAAGGCCGTATTTTGGGCGTGATCGGCGAAAGCGGGTCAGGCAAATCGATGACTGCTTTTGCAATAATGCAGCTTCTGCCGTCGGGATCAAAAGCAACCGGGCACCTTCGAGTGCTGGGGTTCGACATGCTTGCCGCCAGCGAGGACGACTTGTGCAAAATGCGTGGAAATGACGTATCCATCGTCTTCCAGGAGCCCGCGACGGCTCTCAACCCATTGAAAACTATTGGTGACCAAGTCGCTGAAGCGATTTTGATACACGAACCCTCGACAACTCGCGCGGGCGCCCAGGTTCGCGCTCAAACCACATTGGAACGGTGCGAACTTCCAGCTGAACAGTTTCCTCTGACACTTTATCCGCATGAATTGTCCGGAGGCCAAAGACAGCGTGTGGTCATCGCTCTTGCAATTGCACTGCGTCCAAAACTTCTGATTGCGGACGAGCCAACCACCGCACTGGATGTAACAACGCAGGCAGAAGTACTGGAGCTTCTCAAGCGGCTCGTCACAGAAGACCAGATGGGTTTAATGCTTGTCAGTCACGATCTCGCGGTTGTGGCCGGAATGGCGGATGACATCGTCATTATGAAAAACGGTGAGATTGTGGAAAGTGGCGTCGCAACAGCCGTATTTCAACAGCTACGACATCCCTATACCCGTGCGCTTTACGCCGCCTCCGAGCATGTCCCGGATCGCACGCCACCGCGCAGTACGGCCCGCTTGTTGTCGGTGACAAATTTGGTGCGGGACTATCGGCTGCCGCGCACTGCTTTGTTTGCTGCGCCGCAATACTTTCGGGCGGTCGATCATGTGAGTTTTGATATCTTCAAAGGCGAAAGCCTTGGTCTTGTTGGGGAAAGCGGTTGCGGCAAATCAACACTTACGCGGGCGATACTGGGACTTGAGACGGTGCAGGGTGGGGAGATGTATCTGGATGGGATGCCTATCGCTGGAGGCAGACACGTCGATCGAAAGATACGGCGCCGGATGCAGGCGGTCTTTCAGGACCCCTACGGATCGTTCAATCCCCGGCACAGGGTCGACAGGCTGATAAGCGAACCGTTTCATTTGTATGAAGAACCGCCTTCCAGCGACGAAAAGAATGAGGCCGTCGTTGGGGCGCTTCGCGCCGTCGGCCTAAGCCCGGAAGATCAATTCAAGTACATACATGAGTTTTCCGGGGGTCAGCGCCAGCGCATCGCGATTGCGCGGGCTTTGATCACCCAGCCAGAACTTATCCTGCTTGACGAAGCGACATCGGCTCTCGATGTATCAATCAGAGCTCAGATCCTGGATTTATTGGCGGAATTGGCGAACAGTTACGGCCTAACATATCTGTTCATTTCGCATGATCTGTCAGTCGTCAGATCAATAACGGACCGTGTTTTGGTGATGCGGGACGGTAGAATCGTCGAAGAAGGAAAAACTGAACAAGTTTTCAGCGCGCCTCAGCATCCATACACACGGTCGCTAATCGACGCGTCTCCAGTTCTTCCAAAGAACGCCAATCACTAGGCATTTGCATTTCCAAACCACTTGCAGCGGCCTCTGGAGATACTGCGCGCGCATGCCCCGCCCGGGCCGCAGCTCAGCAAGCAGAGGATCAGAATGGCAATTTCCCACTGGCATTGTCGATATGGGAGCGACAACGGCGGCGTTGATTTTGATATGGCTCTGTGGGGGTGGGGTTTGGAACGCTCCTGGAATAGTCGCCGTCGTGGACGATGCAGAAACTTTTCGCGTCAGCTTTTCTAGGCAACTCCGATTGCGACGTTTTCAAAAGTCGATACGTCTTTGCCGGCGGTGAATTCAGCGACGTCGGCTGCGAAAGATCTAAAATGCGCGCTTTCGTTGTGAAGGTCGAAAGCACTCCTGTCCTCGTAGAGCTCATAGAGAAAAACAGAATTCGGGTCGGCAGGATCTGTGCACACATCGAACCTATGACACCCGCCTTCATTGGTAAGACTATCGCGCGCTTGCTGGTGCATTCTGGGCAAAAACCGCTCCATCGCGCTTGGGCGAATACGAAAAGTGACACAAACAGCGTACATTTTATTGTTCCTTAGCTTTTCGTTGGAAAGCGACGTCGCAGCTCTGCAACCTGATCTTCGTTTAGGGGTCGGGTCTTCATGCCCTGTAGCGAGAGAAAAAGCTTAGCCGTCTCTTCAAGCTCTTCTGTTGCATACACAGCATCTTCCAGAGAAATGCCTGCAACGACGGGGCCATGATTGGCCAAAAGCACTGCGTGGTGATCTGAAGCCATCTCTCTGACGGCCCGCGCCAGATCAAGATCGCCGGGCGGAAAATACGGGATCAACGGCAAGACACCGACCCGCATCACGTAGTATGCAGTGAGCGGTGGCAGCACATTGGTCGGATCAATGTCGTGCAGACAACTTGCCGCCACCGAATGTGTTGAGTGCAAGTGAACAATTGCCCCGGCGTTGGGACGACATTCGTACATTGTTGTGTGAAGAAAGGCCTCTTTCGTCGGCGCATCTCCATCGACGTGTTTGCCAGTCAAATCCAGCTTGGCAATTCGAGAGGGATCGAGATTTCCAAGACTTGATCCAGTCGGCGTCATCAGCCATCCATCGTCGAGACGGACGCTAATGTTTCCCGTCGACCCAAAGGTCAGTCCCCGATCAAAAAGGGAGCGGCCCATTTCCGCGATTTGATCTCGGGTCTGGCTTTCAGTCATTGAGGCTTTCCATCTATTTCCAATATCTTAGCGCGCCAACTAGACGCTGTCGATCTGCGCCAAAACCTCATTCGTCACTGCAATTGTGCCCATATCGCCGCCAAACTCCATCGGACGGATACGATTTGCGGCAAACCCTGCCTCTACAGCACTATCGACCGCACGCGATGCGATTGCGTAGGCGTCAGAGCCAGTCTTTTCAGAAAGGTATTCCAGCATTAACGCCCCGCTTAAAATTGCCGCCAATGGATTTGCCTTGTCCTGCCCCATGATGTCGGGCGCAGTGCCGTGGGCAGGTTGGAACAACCCGTGATTATCACCAATTTCGGCGCAGGCAGCCATTCCCATGCCCCCAACAAGCCCACCGCCAAGATCAGAAAGAATGTCTCCGAACATGTTTTCCATCACCAGAACGTCACTATCCCAAGGCTGTCGGATCATATTCAAAGCCTGCGCATCGACGTAGGCGTAGTCATGCGCAATATCTGGATAGTTTGGTGCGATTTCATCAAATATCTTTCGGAAAAACGCCATGGAATTGAAAACATTGGCTTTATCTACGCAAGTCACTTTGCCCATCCCGCCACGCTCTTTGCGGCGCGCAGCCAAACGAAATGCAAAGTTATGGAGTTTCTCTGTCGTTGGGCGTGTGATGCGCAAGATATCTCGGGCTTCGCTATCGCCGATTACTTCGCCGCGCCCATGGACTGCGGCCGAGTAAAACAATCCCTCCGTGGATTCCCGCAAGATAATCAGATCGATCCCTGCCGCACGGGGATCTGCTAATCGCTGCGGAGCGTTCGGGTACGCTTTGACCGGGCGCACGCCTGCATAAAGCCCATACCGATCCCGCAATCGCAAGTGTGGCGCAATCTCAGTGCCGTCGGGGCGTCGGATTGACGGCAAGCCGATTGCGCCCAATAGGATCGCGTCCGCGTCCCCCGCCCTTTCCTCGCCATCAGGCTCGATATCAAGACCTGTTTGCTGGTAATAGC
This sequence comes from uncultured Boseongicola sp., assembly GCF_937988555.1. Classification (NCBI taxonomy): domain Bacteria; kingdom Pseudomonadati; phylum Pseudomonadota; class Alphaproteobacteria; order Rhodobacterales; family Paracoccaceae; genus Boseongicola; species uncultured Boseongicola sp. The sequence continues at coordinate 8,092 of NZ_CALJXO010000266.1, forward strand.
CTGCGCCAGCTAGGATCGGTGCGTAGTGAAGCGTCTCTCCGCCCGCCTTGGTAATAGCCGCATCCACAACGGCCATTGCCGCGTCGGTCACATCCACGCCGATCCCGTCACCTTTGATGAGTGCAATTGTTGTTTGCCGGTTCATTTGCGGCGCTCCCGTTTTGTTTGGCCCGTTCCCTAAAGCTGGGGCAACCGATAATTTTCAAGAATGGCGATCAATTCGGCCGAAGTCCGTTCCCGGTGCAGGCGGAACGCATTTCGCGTCCCGGCGGCATCGCCGCGACGCAGGAACTCCAGGATCACCCGGTGTTCCGCCGTCGAGACAATTGGAGGTTCACGCAATCGAAGCGTGACCATCCTCGCACGGTGGGCTTGGTCATAGAGCGCCCCCACAAATGCCGCGAGCCTTTGGTTGCCGTGAAGCCGCAACAGCGTCTGGTGAAACCTGTCGTCTGCCGCTGCCCATGCATCAAGGTCGCCCCGCTCAAGCGCAACGCTCATATCCGCCGTCGCAGCATCAAGAGGCGCGATTTCTTTCTCGCCAGGATTGCGTGCAGCGAGGTGCGCTGCTGCTTCCGGCTCAAGCGCGTTCAAGATCTCGTAAATCTCTTTCATATCCTCAACGCGGATTGGCAAGACACGCGCACCTCGGCGCGGGACCATTTCGATCAGACCTTCTGCCTGTAGACGGATCAGGGCCTCGTGCACTGGCGTGCGGCTCATGCCCAACCGCGACGCAAGCTCAGGCTCTGGCTCAAGATATCCAGGCGCCATTCGATTGGCGCGGATATCGTCTTTTAGACGCAGATAGGCATCGTCTGTGCGGCTTCGGACTTTCTGCAACTGCATTTGAGCCCCCTGTTGCTGAGAGTTCTAAAATACAAAGGTCGCGTCCGTCAAATACTTTTATGTATACATTAAGGTATACCTTGCGCTCTGAAGGCTTTTTTCGCTTCATTCACAGACACGAAAGGAAAGATTTCACCATATTTTCCATGAGCTTATCGTAGAGTTCCCCGCCTGGCACAAGCTGGCCGCCCAAGGGATCAAGCGCCACAACTTTGACGTCAGTTTCGGACGCGATGGATGTCAAAAGCGGCGAATTCAGCTGGATTTCAGTAAAAAGGCACGAGACCTCCGCGTCTTCCATCGCCTGCCGAATATCCTTGACCCGCGCGGCACTTGGCGCCGCGGCATCGCTTTGGGAGATAGCCCCTAGCGCACGGACACCAAACCGGTCCTCGAAGTAACGGTAGCCATCATGCAAAACAACGAACCGTGCCGCGCGCGCGGGCTCTAAGTCTTGGTTCAGTTGATCCAAAAGCAAGTCAATTTGCTTTTGCGATTCCACCATATTGCTCTGATAGATTGCTGCGTTGTCGGGATCGATCCGTGATAATTCCGCTGCAATTGCCGACAACCAAACCCTCGCATTCAATGGGTCAAGCCAGGCATGGGGATCAGTGCCTAAGTGACTGTGCCGATCATGATCGTGCGCATCCGTCCCATCAGACGGTTCTTCTGCAAAAACGGCTCCCTCTCTAAACTCCAGCATCAGCGTCCCCTCGGCTTCCAGCAGCGAAACACGCTCAGCATCTGCCGCGAGTGTCTCAAGTGTTGCTTTCAGCCACGGGGTCAAAGCGTCCCCCACCCAAAACACGGCATCAGCGTTTTGCAGGCGGCGCGCGTCAGATGGGCGCAACGCATAGTCATGCGGTGATGCCGTCGCTGGTAGCAAAAGCTCGGGCGTGCCAACGCCATCCATAATCTGTGCCACCAGCGAGTGAACAGGCGCGATGTCCGCGATCACTTGTGGCGTGTCAGCCCGTGCAAACGATGGCAGCCAGAGGGTCAAAGCAAAAACCGCAATTCGGGTCGTCCGCATCTTCAATACACCTCTCAAAAGCATCTGAACGGCCGACTTGATAAATGTTATCTTATAACATATCAACCCACTACTTTGATAACACTGGAAACCAACAATGCCTCCCCTCGGATTTGAACCTCACGACCACTCAGCTTGTATTTCTGACGCAGTTGGTCGGGCAGACACCGCATGCCGCGATGCTGGCCTTCAGTTCACGCCAGTGCGGCGCCGTGTTCTCGAAATCCTGCTTGCAGACCATCGGGCGCTCGGTGCGTACGACATTCTCGACATGCTGCGCGGCGAGGGTCTGGGCTCGCAACCCCCCATCGCCTACAGGGCACTCGATTTCCTGGTGGAAAACGGATTTGCCCATAAAATTGAAAAGCTTAACGCCTTTGTGGCGTGTGGGCATTCCGGGAGGGATCACACACCAGCTTTTCTCATTTGCCGAAGCTGCGATGCCGTGGCCGAAACAGATGCCGAACCGAAACGAAGTGCCATTGGTCGCACGGCAAAGGCAGCAGGGTTTCAGATCGAACGCGCAGTTGTCGAGGTCGAAGGCCTTTGCCCGGAATGTCAGGTTACAGGCCCATGAGCCCCCTTTTTCAGACCAAGGATTTGTCCGTCCGACTTGATGGTCAGATCGTCCTTGCGCATGTTGCGCTGTCGATTGAGCCCGGCGAGATTGTTACAATTGTCGGTCCGAACGGCTCTGGAAAATCAACCCTATTGCGCACAATCATAGGCGCCATCTCACCGGAAAGCGGAACGCTCAATGTGCGGCCCGGCTTGAAAATCGGCTACGTTCCGCAAAAGTTGCACATCGACCCGACCCTTCCCGTCACTGTCCGCCGCTTTCTGTCGCTGCCAGTGAAAGTGGCGTCCGATGAAGCAAACCGGGTGCTCGCCCTTGCCGGGGCTGACGGGCTTTCCGGAAAGCAGATGTCAGATTTGTCGGGCGGACAGCTTCAAAGAGTGCTTCTTGCACGGGCGCTTTTAGGAAAACCGGAGCTTCTAATCCTCGATGAAGCGACGCAAGGCCTAGATCAGCGAGGCTCTGCTGCGTTTTACCAATTGATTGCCGACATTCGCGACGACGTTGGCTGTGCAGTCCTGATGGTCAGTCACGAGCTGCATGTCGTCATGGCCTCTTCGGATCGGGTCGTTTGCCTCAATGGTCATATCTGTTGCGAGGGTCATCCGGCCCATGTGGCGAGCGCGCCCGAATACAGGGCCCTGTTTGGAACAGGTACAGGCGGCGCACTGGCGCTATATCGACATGAACACGATCACAATCACGACCACCCGAATGAGACCGCAGAGTGAGTTTCCTGTTGGATGACTTTCTTATCCGGGCAACTCTTGCGGGCATCGGGGTTGCGCTTGCTGCAGCGCCTCTTGGCTGTTTCGTCGTATGGCGCCGCATGGCCTATTTCGGCGATGCCACAGCGCATGCCGCCATTCTTGGTGTCGCTTTGGCGCTGGCCTTCAATTTATCCATTTTCATCGGCGTTTTGACGGTCTCGATCCTGATGGCAACATTGGTCACACGTTTAAGTGGGCGCGGCTTCGCAATGGACACCCTTCTTGGGGTCATGGCGCACGCGTCGCTCGCAATCGGCCTCGTCGCGGTCTCTTTCCTAAGCGGCGTTCGCGTTGATCTCATGGCATTCTTGTTTGGTGATATTCTGGCTGTTGGAGTCTCGGATCTCGCCGTTATCTGGGGCGGCGCCGCCGCCGTCATCGCGCTGATTTCCTGGCGTTGGGACGCCCTCCTCATCGCCACAATGAGCCCCGAATTGGCGCGAGCAGGCGGCCTGGACCCAGAGCGTGAGCAACTTGTTCTGTCCGTTACCCTTGCCATTGTCGTGGCTGTTGCTTTGAAAGTTGTCGGCGTCATTCTTATCACGGCGCTGCTGATTATTCCGGCTGCCGCAGCGCGACCACTGGCGCGCACTCCCGAAGCAATGGCTTTGATCGCAGCCCTGATCGCCAGTCTCGCCGCAATAGGCGGCTTGCAGATGTCACTCTGGGCCGACACCCCTGCTGGCCCCAGCATCGTGACAGTGGCGTTCTGCATCTTCATCGCATCGTTGATCGCGGCATCTTGGCGCCGCTCACGCCGCTGACAGGTGTTTCTTTGCGAACACGCCGCGTTGCCGCGTTCTTTGTTATTGGTGACCTTTGAGGTCGGCCCTGTTACCCCCCGATTAACCTCGTTGATATAGATGGTATCTATGATTGTTCGCAAAACCGCCCTTCCCGATGTTTTGATACTCGAGCCAACCCGCCACGGCGACTCTCGCGGCTTCTTTTCGGAAAGCTGGAATAGCCGTCGCATGTCTGAAGCCGGCATCGAAATCAATTTTGTGCAGGACAATCACTCGCTGTCGGAGGCCACCGGCACCTTGCGCGGCTTACATTTTCAGTCGCCGCCAAATGCCCAGGCCAAGTTGATCCGTTGCGGCCGGGGTAGCCTGCTCGATGTTGCCGTTGACATTCGCACGGGCTCACCAACTTTCGGACAGTGGATCGCCGAAGTGCTCAGTTTTGAAAATGGGCGCCAACTCCTTGTTCCAGAGGGCTTTCTTCATGGCTTTCTTACGCGTGAACCGATGACCGAGATTGTCTACAAATGCAGCGCCTTTTACGATGCCGCGTCAGATGGTGCGGTTCGATGGGATAGCTGTGGAATAGATTGGGGAACAAATACGCCCCCGCTACTTTCAGGCAAAGATGCGACCGCTCCGCCTTTGAGCAAATTTGACAGCCCATTTGAGTGGAGGGCCGCATGAAGATTTTGGTAACAGGAGGGGCTGGTTTCATTGGATCCGCCGTCGTTCGACAAGCGGTTCGCGATGGCCATGAGGTGGTCAATCTTGACAAGCTAACATATGCGGCAAATCTTGCAAACGTAGCCCCTGTAGAGAATGCGCCCGGATATACTTTCGAGCAGGCGGATATATGCGATCGCGCAGCCCTCGACCGCGTTTTCGAAACACACCGCCCTGACCTTGTCATGCACCTTGCGGCCGAAAGCCACGTGGACCGTTCAATTGATGGCCCCGCAGCTTTTGTCGAAACCAACATTACCGGCACCTATTCATTGCTTGAGGCTTCGCGCGCATTTTGGACTGATGCCGGGCGACCGGACACCTTTCGCTTCCACCATATTTCGACGGACGAGGTGTTCGGCAGCCTTGGTGCGACGGGCCAATTCAAAGAAACCACACCTTACGACCCACGCAGCCCCTATTCAGCCTCGAAAGCTGCGTCAGATCATCTTGTACGGGCATGGCACGAAACCTACGGCCTGCCAGTGGTCCTGTCGAACTGCTCGAATAACTATGGCCCGTTTCATTTCCCCGAAAAGCTCGTCCCCGTGGTCATCCTGAACGCGCTGCACAAAAAGCGAATTCCGCTTTATGGCGACGGACAGAACGTGCGAGACTGGCTGTTCGTAGAGGATCACGCCGACGCCCTTATGACAGTTGCCACGAAGGGCGAAAACGGCCGAAGTTATAATATCGGCGGCGAGGCCGAGGCTACCAACTTAGAAATTGTTCGGATGATTTGCGCGCTTTTGGACGCGCGACGCCCAAGCAGCGTACCGAATGAAACTCTGATCACCTTTGTTGATGACCGCCCGGGGCATGATCTGCGATACGCAATTGATCCGTCGCGTATTCGCGACGAACTTGGATGGCAACCGTCCGTCACCCTAGAACAGGGGCTTGCCCGCACAGTCGACTGGTATCTTGCCAATGAAGACTGGTGGCGCCCACTTCTTGAACGTCAGGCCCTCGGCCAACGCCTGGGAACAGCAGATTGAAGGTCGCTCTTTTTGGCCAGACGGGACAGGTCGCAACAGAAGTCCGACGCCGTTCTCCGGACGGTGTAAACGTTGTTGCGATTGGCCGCGATCGCGCGGATTTCTCGTCGCCCGAAATGGTCGCAGCCACCGTGTCTTCTCTTAATGCGGACGTGATCATAAACGCCGTTGCTTACACCGCGGTCGACAAAGCCGAAAGCGAACCCGGCGCAGCAGACCTCGTCAATCACCTTTCCGTCGCCGCCCTTGCTGATGCCGCAACAATGCGTCAAATCCCATTGGTCCACATTTCCACCGACTACGTTTTCGACGGTTCAGGTCGCAACGCCTGGCAACCCGGTGCACCAAAAGCACCCTTGGGGGTATACGGCGTCACAAAGCTGGCCGGCGAGGAAGCCATCCGATCCAGCGGCGGCGCGCATGTAATTTTACGCACGTCCTGGGTGTTCAGTGCACAAGGGGCTAACTTCGTCAAAACCATGCTCCGGCTTGGAACAGAACGCGATCAACTCTCGGTCGTCTCGGACCAAATCGGGGGGCCAACGCCAGCCTCTGCGATTGCCGACGCCGTGTTTGCGATCAGTCGCGCGCTAACTGAAGGTCAACCGGGCGGAACGTATCACTTCAGCGGAACGCCGGAGGTTAGCTGGGCGATCTTTGCGCGCGAAATCTTTCAACAGTCGGATCTCAATGTTGACGTCACTGATATTCTTACCGCAGACTACCCCACCCGTGCAAAGCGCCCCTTGAATTCACGGCTTGATTGCGAAAGCCTGACCCACGACTTCGGTATTCGACGCCCGGACTGGCGCAACGAATTGGCAAATGTGTTGAAGGACCTTGGTGCGACATGACCAAACGTAAGGGCATTATCCTCGCCGGTGGCTCGGGAACACGACTTTATCCAATCACGCTTGGCGTATCGAAGCAGCTTCTTCCGATCTACGACAAGCCGATGATTTACTATCCACTTAGCGTGTTGATGCTTGCAGGAATCCAAGAGATCGCGATCATAACCACGCCAGAAGATCAGTTTCAGTTTCAACGGCTTATGGGTGACGGGTCACGTTGGGGGCTGGATCTCACGTGGATCACGCAACCATCTCCGGATGGCCTCGCGCAGGCCTATTTATTGACGCGAGACTTCTTGGACGGCGCGCCATCCGCGATGGTTCTTGGCGACAATATCTTCTTTGGCCACGCACTTCCGGACATTTTGAAGCGCGCCGATGAGAAGACCAACGGTGGCACAGTATTCGGCTACCGCGTTGCCGACCCCGAACGCTACGGTGTGCTTGATTTCGATGGCGAAAGGGTTCGTGGCATCATTGAAAAGCCGTCCACCCCCCCTTCCAACTACGCTGTCACGGGGCTCTATTTCTTGGACGGAAGCGCGCCCGAGCGGGCCGCAAAAGTCAAACCGTCCCCCCGTGGTGAACTCGAGATCACCACCCTCCTCGAGTCTTACCTCGACGACGATATCTTGTCTGTCGAGCGGATGGGCCGTGGCTATGCCTGGTTAGACACCGGCACCCATGCATCTCTTTTGGATGCTGGAAATTTCGTGCGCACCTTGCAAGAGCGGCAAGGCCTTCAGACCGGCTCACCCGAAGAGATCGCATTCGAAAACGGCTGGATCACCCGCGATGACCTCTTGAACATCGCAAAACCGCTCGGAAAGAACGCCTATGGCGGTTATCTGCGCGGGATCGCGGATGCCTAAACCTAAGCCAAAATTCTTCGATTTTGGGCCTTGGTATCGACACGGTTTCGATATCTAACGCCCAAAAGGTTAAAGGATTGAGTTAATGCGTATTGCAATGATTGGCGCAGGGTATGTGGGCTTGGTGTCTGGTGTCTGTTTTTCGGACTTCGGCCACGATGTCATATGCGTAGATAAAGACCCTTCAAAAATCGATCGGCTGAATGCGGGCGAGGTTCCAATCTACGAACCGGGGCTTGATGCGCTTCTTGCAAAAAACGTCGCGGCAGGCCGACTTCAGTTCACGCATGATTTGCCTGCGGCTCTCGAAGCGGCCGATGCCGTATTTATCGCAGTAGGAACACCGACGCGCAGGGGCGACGGTCACGCTGACCTTAGCTATGTTTATGCCGCCGCTGAAGAAGTCGCGGCAGTTGCCAAAAACTACATGGTAATTGTTACGAAATCGACAGTGCCTATCGGTACCAATCGCGAGATCGGTCGGATCGTGGCTCGGACCAATCCCGACTTGGACTTCGACGTAGCCTCCAATCCAGAGTTTCTGCGCGAAGGGGCTGCTATAGATGACTTCATGCGCCCTGACCGCGTTGTAGTGGGTGTTGAAACCGAGCGTGCCGCAAATGTTATGGCCGAGATATACAGACCGCTTTTCCTGCGCGACTTTCCAATCATTCGAACGGATCTGGAAAGTGCCGAGATGATAAAATACGCGGCCAACGCGTTTTTGGCGACAAAGATCACCTTCATCAACGAAGTGGCTGCTTTGTGCGAAAAGGTCGGAGCAGACGTGAAAGAAGTCTCGAAAGGCATCGGCTTGGATGGTCGCATCGGCAACAAATTTCTGCACGCCGGTCCGGGATATGGTGGGTCGTGTTTTCCAAAGGATACCAAGGCCTTTGCCCGAATTGGTCAAGACGCCTCAAGCCCGATGACCATTGTAGAGTCGGTCATAGCAGTGAACGAACGCGTAAAGCAGCGAATGGTCGGCAAGATGCTTGACCTGTGTGATGGCTCGTTCGCAGATAAAAAGATTCTCGTTTTGGGTGTTACATTCAAACCAAATACGGACGACATGCGCGATGCGCCCGCACTTACTATACTTCCATCTGTTACCGCCGCCGGCGCCGAGGTGCTTGTGGTGGACCCTCAGGGTCGGCGTGAAGGTGAAGCTTTGATGCCAGACGTGATCTGGACGGAAGACTTGTACGCCGCTGCGGAAGGCGCCGACCTGATCGTCATTTTAACTGAGTGGAATGAGTTCCGCGCCCTTGATCTTCAAAGGATCGCGACCGCGATGCGGGCTTCGCGCATGGCAGATCTTCGAAATGTCTACACTGCACAGGATGCCAGAGCCGCTGGCTTTGAGGCTTATGCATCGGTCGGGAGCCATTCTTACATCCACGACTAGGTGCTGACGCGGTCAGTAGGAGTAGCCGTATCCGTCATCCAGGAAGCGGCATTTGTTCAAGATAACACCGGCAACATTTGTGTATTGCGATACCTCGCGCTCGACTTCATCGACCTGTGCCACAGACGTTGAATCACTGGCAGCGACGATCAACGCAGCATCCACAAGCTTCAGAAACGCGCGCGTTTCATCGCTCACGAGTCCCGGAGGCAGGTCGAAAAGCATGACGTCTGGCTGATACGTATCCTGAATATTATCAAGCATCTCGGTCGTTCGCTGCTTTGAAAGAAGCTGCGACGGGTCGCGCAAGGGGCGGTTGGTCATTGAGACAATCGTATTCGGGTGCAGACGAACCGCTTGCTCCTCAAACGGAACCTTTCCCTCCAGAACATCGACAAGCCCAGCCTCAGGTTTTGCGCCAAAGAATTTGGCCACCGACGGGCGACGCAGATCAAAGTCAAAGAGCATCCCCCGCACCTCGGGCTGACGCCCGAAACCCGCAATCAGGTTGCACGCGGTAGTTGTTTTTCCGGACCCAGCAACAGCCGAGGTGATCGCGATCCGCTTCCAGTTATTGCGGCGCATCTCCAAAAGAAGCTTGGTGCGCAGAATATCAAAATGCGTGCCCTCAATAGACGCGTCCGCTGCAAATATTCGTGATTGTTGCAAGCGCCGTGACGTTGGCTCAAACAGGGGAACCGCCCCCCAAACCAAGTCAACCGCTTCGGTTTCTGCCACCTGCCGCGACTTCGCGCGTGCGGAAAGCTCCGGTCTTGTTGCGCGCGTAACCGGTTCGCCCTCGCGCTGTGCGCGTGCCTTGGCCAGTGCTGCCTGAAGTTTTTCCATATCGTGTACCCAAGCCGCCCGCGTTAAAGACCAAATCTTCCCAAGACCCGATCTACGATCAGATCAAGCGGAAGATAAAATGTGTGAACTACCCAAAGGCCGATAGGAATGCCTATCGCAAGCCCGGCAATTAGGATTGTCTGAAGTGCACGTCGACGCGTTTTACCGCCGGACGTCTCAAGATAAGGAATTGTCGCAATCGGTTGAATTGAGAGCCCTTTAACAAGATCAGCTGGGCGCCGAATGGAGCGATTGGTCACTTCCAAAAGTAGAAACACGCCGACCGCAAGGGCAATGCCTACCCCCAAGCCACCACCCGCAATGAGGGGGCGGTTTGGGCTATTCGGCTCAGTGGGCGCCGTCGCTTGTTCGATGACCGAAATTCTCTCGCCCTTAGAAAGGACCTCGATCCGCTCACCCGTCTGAGCGCGGGCAAGATTTGCAACCGCCCCATTGTATCGGTTAAGTGTGTTCTGGTAATCGCGCTCAAGAGACTCCAGCCGGATCGCGTTTTGAGGCGTATTTTCAATCGCTTCACGCAACTCTTGGATCTCACTCGCGGCGCGGAGTTCTTGTTGATCAAGAAATGCCGTGCGCCGCTCGATTTCCGATAGCTCTAACTCA
>NZ_CALJXO010000267.1:0-2705 GCF_937988555.1 uncultured Boseongicola sp.
GACCCCATGGAACGTCCCGGCCCAGGTGAGCGCTTCGGCAGCATATCCCGTTCCCATGGCCTGAGTGGTGATCCGCTCAACACGGCGGGCCAATTCGGTCGCGGCTCTGCGAGAGAAAGTCATGAGTAAGATCCGGCGAGGGTCTGCACCGAGCACAAGAAGATGGGCGACACGGTGCGCAAGAGTGCTGGTTTTGCCGGAACCCGCACCTGCAATAACCAACAAAGGGGGCGACAGTTCATCCGCTGCCAAGCCAAACGTTGCTGCTGAACGCTGGTTGTCGTTCAACTTATCCAGATATGCCGTGTCCATTGGGCTGCCCAACCTGCAATTGCCGTTTAATCGCACAACGGTAGCTGGAGTAGAACGAAAAGGGAACAGATTAGTCACGCCTCATAGGGAGCAAAGCATTCGTGCGAGCGTCTACAGGTGCCATGGCACCGTAAAGTTAATGCGCGGTGCTTGAGGATATGCGATTGGGCCACACGACCAAATCTGCTCGAAGGTCAATGTACCGCCACCACCGTTTTCCACCAGATGTGATTGCTCACGCGGTCTGGCAGTATGTTCGCTTTCCGCTCAGCCTGCGCATGGTCGAGGATCTGCTGGCGGCACGTGGAATCATCGTGTCACACCAGACGATCCGCATTTAGGCGGAGAAATTCGGGCGCCAGTTTGCCGGAAATATCCGCCGCAGTTCTGCTGGTCAGTTCGATAGCAAATGGCATCTCGACGAAGTTGTCATCACAATTCGTGGCAAGAAACACTGGCTCTGGCGCGCAGTCGATCAGCCCGGCTTTGTCCTCGATGTGGTGGTACAAAGTCGCCGCAATACCAAAGCAGCCAGGCGGTTGATGCAAAAGCTGCTCAAGCGGCAAGGGGCTGCGCCACGGGTCATGATCACCGACAAGGTGCGCTCTTACGCGGCCGCGAAGGGGCAGATCATGCCCGATGTCGAGCATCGGTCACACAAGGGTTTGAATAGTCGAGCCGAGAACTCCCATCAGCCCACGCGACGGCGAGAGAGGATTATGAAGAGGTTCAAATCCGTCAGGCACCTGCAACGTTTCGTTTCCATCCACGACCCGATTGCCAACTTGTTCCACCTGCCTGGCCACGAAAGGACATCAGCCAGTTTCCGATAAATGCGATCGATCGCTATGCATACGTGGCGTGAAACTGCACAAGTTTCAGCCGTGTGAGGTCAAGGGCGTTAGACATCTTTCGCACGACCGTATTAACTTTACGGTGCCTAAAACCCTGGTCCTCCTCGAGACTTTTTGCCTTCATCTCCAAACCGCCATTCTCCGCCCACTTAATAATGTCCTTGGCGCGTGCTCTCCATGTTCGAAGGAGCTCATAGGCCGCAAAAATCCACATTTGAGATTGTGCATTCAAAAACATGGCTTCCGGAGGTGTTCTGTCGGTCCGAATGTATTCCTGAAGTGTGTGGTGCTCGACGCCCATGATAAATTGGTAGATGACCGTCAGATTGGTGACCTGCAGGCCTAATCTCTGCCTAGTAACTCGAGAGAGTGAAGCGCAGTCGTCAGTTCGTCCGGTGCGATCTCAGTATGTGAGCGGAAACTCTGATCTTCATCCGCCATATTGTCGTCATGGAATTCTTCCTCCTGATCCGTCATCTCAGCCTGCCAGTTCTCGTGCCGTTTGAACTGGCATAAAGAGACGGAGAGGTTGGTCAGGCAAGGGAAGGAATCCAAATGCCTCGCAGTATGTTTTGCGCCGTGCAACGGTGTCGGCATCACCGTCATTGAACACGTCTAAAATGATAACACATGTACCAAGTTCATCGGAAACTCGTGCGATCCGGCTCAATGCATCGGTGACCAGAGCGCTACCGATCCCGTTCTCTTGCTGGGTCTCATCGACCACGATCATCGCAATGAAGGCAGCTGGCAGCAGGCCGTGTTTTCCCGCCTTCTTTTGATAGGAGCCAGGCATTTCCTTTACGTTGATGGCATGCATGTTGATGCCGTAGAAGCCACCGATGTTACTTATGGCGCCGATGAACACCCAAACGCGGACAACATCCGCCTTTCTGCCCTTTTTTGCATTTAGTTTCAGGTCATTGTCCATCTGCGGAATGCCACAAGAAAAAGCCGCTCGATCATGGGTCTTGGGATTGAACGGCTGAATTGTGAACGGTGGTTGATCTTCGGTCTTACTCGGCATTCGAAATGAGTTTCTTTCGCAATGCAAAGGCGTCGACCAAACGCTTGGTTGGTCTGGGCGGGTTGTCCAAAGCGTCGAAAAACGCCTTCCTGTCCGCCTCACTTTCAATCACCGTAACTTTGTGTGCTTCAATCGTCGATCGAGCCGCATTGTACGCGGCGCTCACGACAAAAGAACTGACATCTACTCCGTTCAGCGTGGCTGCGCGATTGATCGTGTCTTTCACAGATGGTTATGGACGGGCTTCCAGACGAGCGCTTTTGGGCTCGTCGACCGCCACCGTGGTGTCTTCAAACGCCAACATTGTAGCCTTCTTATCGCCTTGAGCAAAGCACGCTTGCTGGGGGTGAAAAGGCGATGGAAAAAACCGAACAGCGCGAGCGGGCTTCGCTTGATCGCGATCTAAAGCGCGAAGCGCTGCGCCGGGTGGTCAGGCAGGAGCAACTGCAGGCTGCGGCACGCGCCGAAGGTCTGGATGCTCGCGGAGCCAAGAAAGGCTGGCGCACCAATGC
>NZ_CALJXO010000268.1:0-10124 GCF_937988555.1 uncultured Boseongicola sp.
AAAGTCGTTATCGCAATCGTAGCCGCCGCGGCGGACTTAAGGAATGTTCGTCTCATGTTTCCTCCCAGAGTCTATTTTCCAACTTACCAGCGCTACAACTCCTCCGAGTTTTTAGCGCTGCTTCTTATTTGGGCTCCTAAATCGCGCATGCATCGCACGCTCCAACCGTTTGAAGCCGAAATTATTCTAAGAATGAACCGCCATTTCTGATCTTCCAAGCCTTTTTATCGCGCCAAAACGCAGACTTGTTCCCGCACGGTCCGATCCTCCCGGTGAAGATGCTAGGCGCGTCCAGATTTTCAGTCAATGGGACGGCGTTCCGCATGCGGGAACACGCCTAGAGTGTGAATTATGCCGACGCAACAAGAGCGACGCCAATGATTGCGAGGGCCGCAGCCACAAGGATTACCGGTCTCGGTCGCTTCTCGATCCGGAAGACGACCGTGGACAAGAAGATCGAAAAGAAGATTTCGAGTGATGAGATCATCACCACAGTTGAGACTTTCTCATGGGCCAAGGCCGCAAACATCAAGACCTGACCAAGTGAGACCAGGACCGCTGCCGCCATCACATGCCGATCAATATTCTGAAAAAGGTTTCGGAACATTGGCCTATAGTTCTCTGAAAAGGTTGCGAGAACAACAAATCCGAGAAAGCCAGACAGCGCGCTGATGAATGTTCCCAGCGCCGGGGCATCCATGAAATTCAGCCCGGCTTTTCTGCCGATGTAGGATACGGCGTATGCAAGGGCCGCCCCGGTCCCGATCAGATAGGCCATCGGCGCGGCAGTGTCGTTGCCGTCCCGGCTTTTGCGAAAACTGTCTTGGATCAGGAGCGTGAAGGCCAACGCAATCACGATAAGTCCGGCAAGATCAAAGAGCGTCACCGGTTCTGACAGGAAAATCGCTGCAAGCAAGACTGAGAAAAATGGGTTGAGCCGTTTTACTGCGGATGCGCGCGTAGCCCCAAGGCGTCGGATTGAATCAAAAACCAGCGTGCGTCCAAACACCATGGCCGCGATGCCTGCAAATGCGAAGGATCCGATACCCTTAGCGGTGTCTCGCGTGGCCGAGATGTCGATGCGCCCGGCCTCTAGCGCCAAGAATAACGCAAAGGAAAATCCGATAGTGACGATCACTGAAAAAAGCACGCCCTTGTCGCCCCGTGACCCCGCGGTTCCTGCAATCACGATGTTTAGCATCGCAAAGCATAGCGCGGATAATGCGGCAAGCGTTTCACCCAAATACCCTGGCACTATCGAGATTCCATTTGGGTGGTACGGGTCATGTGCCGTCCAACCTCCTGATGCGCGCAAGCTCGGGGAATCTTCTGGCCCAAATTCCGGCCACGGCCAAAGTGCCGATACCCCCGATCAAAACTGCCGTGACCGGCCCCATAACTGCGGCAAAAGACCCAGCTCGGAACGCGCCCACCTCGTTGGATGCGCCAATAAAGACCTGATTGACTGCATTGACCCGCCCTCTCAATTCGTCGGGCGTCCATATCTGGATCAGCGTGCTTCGTACCAAGACGCTGACCATATCCGCGCCACCCAGAACGACCAACGCGGCGATAGACAGCCAAACAGTTTCCGACAGCGCAAAGACGGTTGTGAAAGTGCCAAAGATTGCGACAGCGATAAACATTGCTCGGCCCGCATAGTTACTGATTGGATTGGCCATCAAATAAAGACCGACTGAAATCGCGCCAATCGCGGGGGCTGCACGCAAAAGGCCCAGTCCTGTTGGGCCGATGTCCAAGACGTCTCGCGCGAAAACTGGGAGCAAGGCGGTTGCGCCGCCAAGAATTACCGCAAACAAATCAAGCGAAATAGCCCCCAAGATGACCTTCTGGTCCCAGATATAGCGGAACCCCGCGCTCAAGGTTTCCCAATCATTGACCCGCTTGGACAAATCCTGAGTCAGTCTTGGAAGGCTTAGAATCAAGATAGATGCGATAAGGAACAGCACAACCGTCGTGCCGTAAGCGGCATACGGGTGCAGTCCATAAAGCAATCCGCCCGCGACAGGGCCACAGATTGTCGCGATCTGCGCACCGCTTGACGTGGTTGCAATTGCGTTGGCGAGGTCCTTTTTGGGCACTAGATTGGGGACAATGGATTGGCGTGCGGGATTGTAGAATGCCCGCGCAGTTCCAAACACCGCCATCAGCATGAATATGTAGCCGACCTGCGGGTCGCCGCTAGCCGTTTGGAACAACAGGCCAGCGGCGCCTGCAGCCATTGCCACCAAGCTGATACCAATGATGATGCGGCGCGGAAATCGGTCTGCGACTGTTCCGGTCACAAACACCAACAGCAATGCGGGCGCGAATTGTGACAGGCCAATCAGCCCAAGATCGAACGGATCGCGCGTCAGGTCGTAAACCTGCCAACCGACAGCGACGGTTTGGATTTGAACAGCGAAGCCAATAAAGACGAGCGCGAAAAAATAGTTACGAAAGCCTGCAATCTTGAGAGAAGCAAAACCGGCCCGGGTCCGGGAACCAACGGCCATCGCTGCTAGGGTACAGGTGCGTCGGACCCAAAGCCGGCACGCCGCGCCCAATATTGCCAGGTCCTATCGTAGCCTTCGCCGGGCTTGGCGTCGCCCAAGCGCGATTGGATCAGATCTATTTCGCCTTCGGTAAGATACTTAACCGTTCCAAGCTGCATCGCGGTAGCCTGCAATTGTGCATTTACGTCCAGATAGATCGCCGTATAGACCGCTTCGCGGATCGAACGCCCTACGACCGTTGATCCATGGCCGCGCATCAATGCCGCACGCCCGTCGCCGAGCTTGACGGCGAAGTCGTTACCCATGTCGTTGCTCGAGATTAGCAGATTGGTGTCCCCAAAAACATCACCGGCGTCCCAGATAGGAACTTCATGACCCAAGACGCCACACGAATGCAGCAGCGGACGGATGGGTGTATCCGTAATCCCAAACGGGATCACACCTCGCGAATGGCTGTGAACCACCGATTGAACATCGGGCCGGGCGGCCATCAGGGTACCGTGAATAAAACGTTCAAGAAACGGTTTGCGGTCATCGCAGACGGCCGTCCCGTCGAGGTTGAACTCAACGATATCCTCGATCGTCACCAGCTCCGGTGCGACCGCCCTCGCCAGGAAAAACCGCTCTGGGTTTTCGGGGTGGCGTACGCTGATATGACCGAAGGCATCGCATATACCTTCGTTTGCCAGAATTCGACTTGCGACCACAAGGTCGCTCAAAAGTGCTTTATGGTCAGTCATGCATTTCTCCTCGCCTAGCAAGCTTAGGAGCGGCGTCGGTTTCGTAAAAGCCATTCCAGAACGGTGTTCCACCTAAAGGAACGCGGCGCGAAGTCGTTTTGAACCAAATCTGACACCGTCTATGCTTAAAAATAGTTAGCTAGGAGGAGATTGGTTTGCGCAAAACGCAAGTGCTGATTGTCGGCGCGGGACCCGTTGGGTTGACGCTTGCCATTGATCTTGGCCAGCAGGGCATCCATTGCCTTTTAATCGACAAAAAGCCTGGTCCAGAGTTCCTGCCCAAAATGGAACGGTGCAATGCCCGGACGATGGAAATCTTCAGGCGGATGGGCATTGTCGAGCGTGTGCGCGCTGCGGGTTTGCGTTCTGATGTCTCGATGGATGTCTTCGTTATCCGGTCGATGTGCGAGGCGCCGTGGCTTCGTTTGGAGTATCCTTCGGTCGATGAAGCCCGCGCGGACATCGCGGTGTGCGAGGATACCTCCCAGCCAGCTGAGCCGTACCAGCTGATCTCTCAATACACGCTAGAGCCGCTCATGTTGGAGATAACCCAAAGCCTTCCGACCGTCGAGATTGCCTACGGTTGTGAATTCGACAGCTTTGCGCAGGATGCAAAAGGTGTGACGGCTAAACTTCGCAGGGCGGGGCAAGTGGAAGACATTCGTGTCGATTACCTCGCGGGATGCGATGGTGGCGCAAGCCCTGTTCGACATGCTCTTGGGATCAAACTTACGGGCGAAGGCAATATCGCACGAATGCGTCAGGCGCTCTTTCGGTGCGATGATTTGTTTGACAGGTTGCCGATAGGTGATGGGCCAGGGCAGGGCCGACATTATCATGTAGCGGACGATGCGAGCTCTTTCCTGATTATGCAGGATTCGACACGACATTGGACCCTTCACGCGGTTGTCGAGAATGATGCTGCAATGGCCGCGCAGTTCGAAAAGGTTGTCGGCCAGCCAATTGACTACGAAATGCTGTATGTTGGTGAATGGAAGCAAAACCTTTTGCTCGCCGACAAGTACGGCACTGGACGTGTATTCCTGGCCGGGGATTCTGCGCATCTCGTGATCCCGACGGGTGGGCTTGGGATGAACACCGGGATTGGTGACGCGATTGATCTTTCATGGAAACTTGCCGCCACGCTGCACGGTTGGGGCGGTCCTGCGCTTTTGGCATCCTACGAAGTCGAGCGCAGACAGGTCGGGGATCGCAATATAGGCGCATCCCGCTATGCATCGAGCGGTCGACGCAAATGGCGGTCGATGTGGACGCCTGAATTGGATCACGCCAGTGCGCATCACTGTGCGGCACGTGCCAAATTCGTCCGCGTAGCCGAGGAAGAACAACGCAAGACGAACGAAATGATCGGTGCAGAGCTTGGGTATCGCTATGTCGGCAGCCCTGTGATCGCCGAAGAACCCGGCGGCCCTGAACATTTGTTCCGCACCTACGACCCGACTGCCTGGACCGGTGTGCGATTCCCGCACGCATGGTTGGCACCTAACATATCGGTATTGGACGGGTTCGAGCGCGCTTACTCTGTGGTGAGTTTCAACGCAGACCCATCGGTCGGACAAGAATTGGTCACGGCATTGCGTGCGGTTGGTGCCCCTGTGCAATACCGATTAATCGACGATGTGCGGCTGCGAAGGCTTTACGGGCGTGACCTGTTTCTGCTTCGTCCCGATCTTCATGTCGCTTGGCGCGGCAGTTCTGGTCCCGATGATCCTGTTGAGCTGGCCGCCCGTGTCACGGGACGCTTCCCACAATGGTAACGGGGTCAGGTATTCGGAAAAAGATCAGTTTGATCATCACGACGATTAGCAGCCCAAGTACCAGCTTGTCGAATGTGTCCGGCGCTACCTTGTGGGCGACTTGGCGCGAACCCTTTGAGAAACCCTTACCGATGAAGAAAAAACCGACGAAGCGCATAACCATATTGGAAACCAAATGAAAAAAATTGACGTGTTCACCCACATCTGGCCAAAGCCCTTCCACGACGCCTTGATCGCGCATTTGGGCCATACAACAGACATTACCCGTCGCTCGGAAGCCGTCCCGATGATGACCGATCTTGATCGGCGCTTCGAAGTCATGGATATGTTCGGGCCGGACTACTGCCAAATCCTGTCCATCGCGTCCCCGCCTTACGAAAAATACGCGGACCCTTCCAAGGCTCTGGAACTTGCGACAATTGCGTCTAACAGTATGGCTGAATTGTGCCAGAAATACCCCAACCGTTTTCCCGGATTCATCGGAACAGCAGTCATGTCTAATCCGGATGCGTTGGTTGCAGATGCGCGCCGAAATATCGAAGATCTCGGTGCGGTCGGCATGCAAATCTACACGAACGTATCGGGCAAGCCATTGGACCGACCAGAGTTCGAGCCATTTTTTGAGTATATGGCCAGCACCGGCAAGCCCGTCTGGATGCACCCGTCGCGTGGCGCAAATTTTACGGATTATCTGGACGAAGACCAGTCAGAATACGAAATCTGGTGGACCTTCGGGTGGCCATACGAGACATCGGCCGCCATGGCACGTCTGGTCTTTTCCGGCATGTTTGACAGGCACCCCGCCTTGAAGATCATCACCCATCATGCAGGTGGAATGGTGCCATTTTTTGAGGGCCGTGTCGGTGCCGGATGGGACCAGATGGGGGCGCGCACGACGGATAAGGACCTCAAGAAGGTCCTTAAGGCGTTGAAGCGTCCCCATCTGGAATACTTCAAAGAATACTACGCTGACACTGCAAGCTTCGGGTCGCAAAAAGCGATTGAACATGCGATCGAATTTTTCGGAGAGAACCGCGTGCTGTTTGCGTCCGATGCGCCGTTCGATCCTGAGGGCGGGCCCATGTATATTCGTGATACGATCGATATTCTGGATCGCTTGGATATTTCGGAAACGTTGCGCTGCAAAATCTACCAGGACAACGCTGTCGAACTTCTGGGGTTGAAGCTTTGAAGACGAAGTGCGGTAGTTACGATGTAATCAGCAACGGCGGCGGTGCCACGGGTGCCGGGACACCCCGAGATGCTGTCAGGGCGTTAAAGCGCGTTCGTTTGATTGGGCGCCGATACGCGGACTTAATCAGTGCCAGCGGATTCACAAACCGCGCCAACAGGCTGGACACACGACCGCACTCCGCAGTGATGGCTATCAGCTCAAATCAAACCTTGCTTAAACGGCGTATCCACACCCGACAGCACCAAATTGTGGGGCCTTATCATTCGATGGAATTGGCAGATTTATCTGATGGCGCTGGAGGTGTTGAACGCCCTGACTCCCAGTCAGGTGATGTTTCTGAAACCGTCCGAATCTGTCTCAATGAATGGTTCAGGCAATACAGCTTTGAAACCATCGAAGAGGCACTGGAACAGGCTGCAGATTGGCTATGGACTTACAACAACGAGCGCTCCAACATAAATATCGGTAGCAGAATACCTGCCCAAAAAACAGAAAATATCTGCATAAAGTCTTCGACCAAACCCAACAAAAAATTGGGGGATTACAGATATATTGGTCGATAGCCTGAAGTCCTAATGACCATGTGACACCAAAATAGAAAGAGCTTTAAGAATGACAAATTTGATCCTGCTCGGGCCTCCAGGTGCTGGTAAGGGTACACAGGCCCGCATGTTGATGGAGAGCAAAGGGCTGATTCAGCTTTCTACTGGGGACTTGCTGCGTGAGGCTGTCGCCAAGGGAACACAGGCAGGCAAGGCTGCAAAGCAGGTGATGGCAGCTGGTGATCTGGTCTCAGACGAGATTGTAATTGCGATTGTCAATGATCGCCTGGATCAACCTGATGTTGCGGCCGGCGTGATCTTTGATGGATTTCCCCGCACCGTGATTCAGGCTGAGGCGCTGGATAACCTCCTAAAAGACAAGGAAATGAAGCTTGATTCCGTTGTCTTACTGGAGGTGCCCGATTCGGCAGTAATCGAGCGAATTTCTGGCCGCTATACCTGTGCGGGCTGCGGAGAGGGGTACCACGACCTTCATAAGGTACCGGCTAAACCGGGCGTTTGCGACAATTGCGGAGAGACAAAATTCAAGCGGCGAGTTGATGACGACGCAGCAACCGTCTCAGAGCGGTTGAAAACTTATCATGCCGAGACATCTCCGCTAACCGTCTATTATTCTGACAAAGGTCTGCTTAAACGCATCAATGCGATGGGCGATATTGACATCATTAGCGCTCAACTGAACGAGGTTTTTGACAGAACTTCCAATTAGAATTTGGCGCGTCGATTTCAGACGGGCAACCGAAGTTCGGCCCCCTCGCATGGTTTTGCAAACAAACCACTGCCGGGCAATGGATGCGAAACTTCGGCCCGAGTGTTCAACCCACCACCTGCGATATGAAGCTGAGCCAACCCAAGTTCGCAAAGCGCCGCAGAATAAGACCCCAGCTTGCCGGCGACAAATTTATCTGGAATGCATCCCTGCTTTTTCAGGAGTTTCCGCATAAATTTAGGGGCCGTACACTTGTTGCGACGCGACTGCGCCAGCACCTCAAAAACCTCGCCTTCATCATCTACGGCCCGCCACAGATACACCAATGCGGACAAAGACTTTATCAAGATGCCAGGCTCCTGACGGCTCAACGCGGTGGGATCGTAGCCTGGTTGCGATCGCCGGGCCGAACTTCAAAATCCATCGGCGGATCGGTTGATAACTTACATCAATGCTACGTTCCGCAAGCATTTCCTCCACGTCACGAGAACTCAGTGGAAAGCGAAAATAGAGCCAGACGGCCCGTTGGATGATTGCGGGCGGAAATCGGTGACGTGTGTAGGATATTTTGCGCATTCAACAACAAATACCCGTCGTTGGACCGATCGTCGATCTAATGTGACAGTGCCTCAGCAGCTTTTTTTGACCCTATAATGATGGGCGAAGTACGTGCCGCATATGTGCAAGAATCAGACTCCGTCCTTTTTCGCCGAGTTCCCGCGTCGCGGCAGAGGCGCTGGCTGTATACCAGTGATCGCGTGACAGGTTTTCCATTTCGACCGTGTCAGGGCAAAGGGCCAACAGGAGCGATGTCTCGCCTAGTCCGGCATGGTCGAAGGGAAACTCAGCGATGATCTGAGGCGTCATCAAGGGATGACCTTTGATCCAGTTAAATGGGTCGTCGCCGCTGGATTGTTGGTCGTAATACTGATCCATGTCGCCATTGCCCCACCAGCCCTCGCCCCGATTGGCTTCCAGAAAGGCAAAGATTGCCTCGCGCCCGCCGAATTTGAAGGCAAGATCGGTCGGCATTCCCGCTGCGAAATTCTCCGTCTGATGGTGAACGAAGAAATGAATGTTGCGAAAACCGATACGCAGCAAGCCTGTAAACATTTCTTGCGCAAGGGGGTACAAAGTGTTTGCGCCGACATGCAGCGTTCCGGTTCTTTCCGGTCCGGCGACGGCATAGCTGGCAGCTCCGTAATAAAACGGAGGCAACAGGACCATATCCATCTCTGGTTCCAACGCCTCCAGCAACTTGATTACAACCAGCGTGTCCAGTCCAACCGGCAGATGTTCACCGTGGTATTCGAGAACACCTAGGGGCAGAACGACCGGCCAATTGCCATCAATCGCCGTCCTGATCTGGTGGGGAAGCATCAGTTCATAGCGCATGGAAGATCCTTTCAGTGAGAACTTCAGGTGCTGGTCAATGCTCGATCTAAGTCACTGTATCCGCCATCCACGACCAGTGACTGCCCTGTCATATGACCAGCCCAGTCTGACAGAAGAAAAACAACGGACGCGGCGATTTCGGCCGGTTTGGTCATTCGTTTTGAAAGCGGAATGTTCCTGACAATCCCTGCCAATTTTTCGTCCGGACTGTCAAAACCAGAAAGCCATGCCTGATACATGGGCGTCATGGTTTCTCCCGGAACCACCGCATTCACCCGGACACCATCGCGCGCAAGCTCGGCAGCCCATTCCCGCGTCAGCCCCAGTATACCGCCTTTGGCGGCAGCATAAGCCGAAGTTCCCCCTTGTCCGGTAAGTGCGATCTTCGAGGATATGTTGACGATCGATCCACGTTGGCGCTTGATTTCTGGAACACAGAGATGCGCCATTGTGTAGTAGTGAACCAAATTGCGTTCGAGTGAATTGCGGAATTCCATCGGACCGGCATCTAGGCCCACGGCATCATTGATGCCCGCGTTGTTGACCAGCGCATCGATTTTTCCGTGGCGCTCCAACACTTCGCTCACTGCAGCGCGGCACTGATCGTCAATTGTGAGATCGACCGTAATCCAATCGGCGACAGGTGATTGTGCCCGCAGACATTCGAGCGTGTCCGGATGCGGCCCGGTCTTGTCCAGAATGACAGGAATAGCCCTTTGCGCTGCAAGCATCTCAACAATTGCAGCGCCGATCCCTGCAGCGCCACCCGTGACGATAACAATCTTGTCAGATAGCCCAAACTCCACCAGCATTCCCCCCCGCTAGGCAATCGGTCTAGCCCTTTCATAGACGCTCATTACAGACACTCAAAGTGATAGGTGAAGAAAGTACCTTGCCTTGCTCAAAAAGTGTAAGAAATCACGCCTGATATCAATGTGCACAATCTGTCCTGCACAGTCGCAAAGCGCACTTTTCGTCAAATTCTCGTTTGGGCCGCCTGTGACCTGTGCACTGCGCGCCCCGCGACAGCCTGATTTGACCAGGAAGGACCCAAAGCGGCCTCAATAAATGGTTGACCAGGCCGCCCGATGGCCTGGCAATGAGACCTGGCCCAGATGCAGCCAGGACGTGACAATGCACAGTTGACCAGGCCCACGGGCCCGCGCCAGGCCCGCAACCAGGAAGGCCCCGCCGTCTGCGCCGTAATACAACGCCAGGCCGAAACAGG
>NZ_CALJXO010000269.1:0-16001 GCF_937988555.1 uncultured Boseongicola sp.
CGGCAGATTGCTGCGCAATCGCCTGCCGGGTAATAGACGCCTCTTTGATTGCAGAGATGAAAGACATGGCGGATCAGAACCGCCGCCTGAAGAAGATGTATGCTGAGATGAGCATGCAGAACGAGCTGCTGAAGGAAGCCCTTGGAAAAAAAGTCTTAAGGCCGTCTCGCAGACGAGAGATGGCTATGAATGCAGTCATGCAGCGGGGTACCAGTATCGCGCTTGCTTGCCGCACCTTCCAAATCAGTGAGACTTGCTATCGCTACAGCCCAGCCTTGAGCGACGAGAACGAGGAGATCGCCGATTGGTTGGAACGGTTGACGGCGAACAAGCGCACCTGGGGCTTTGGGCTGTGCTTTTTGTACCTGCGCAACGTGCAAGGCTATGGCTGGAACCACAAACGGGTCTACCGGATCTACTGCGAGACGTGCCTGCGCCTTTGCAACTTGCCCGAGGCCGACCAAGGAAAACAGTGCGACAATGGCGCTGCCCATCAGAAACTCGCGAAGTGATGGATTTGGTTTCAAGATTTCTCCTTTCGCGGCGATGATCTTGATGACTTGCGTTGACCATGATCGTTCCAGTAGCAGGACGGTCAACGGCGACAAATCTACTAGTTTGCACCACTTTACATCGACCGAATGCACGGCTGCGATCTGGCCAATCACCGCAAAGTCGCGTGTCGCGTGTCGCGGGGCAAGTGCTACGATTTCGACAGTGACCAGAGTAGGTTAAGTCATTCCCTGTTGGGAGTGGGCCAGCGAGGTGCGAGTTAAACCCAGCAACCCACCTGCTCCCCAATGCCAAACCGCCTCTTTGTAGGAAGAGCGGGCGGTGGATGTTGCGAGGCCGGGACAAGGACCGCCAGTGCTGCGTCCGATGACTGCAAAGTGGCCCGACCTTTATCTTTCGGCTTGTATTCTGCCTCGGTTAACGCAGATCCTTCCGTGGTTAGAATGGTGGCAGGATAGGTGTAGAAATCAGATATGAACTGACATGGATCATGGACGTTGTAGTCTTCGCCATGGCAATCATGATCAACAGCCTTGCTTATGCGATGGCTTTGACCGGCGAGAAGCCTTGGATGATTAGAAAGATCTTGGATGCTCAACGATCCATATGAAGCCCTGGGCCTGACCAAAACGGCCTCAGCAGACGAAATCAAAAAGGCTTATCGCAAGCTGGTGCGTGAAAGTCACCCGGATCTCCACCCAGACAATCCTGCTGCCGAAGCACGGTTCAAAGCGATTGCGGGCGCATATGATCTCCTGAAGGACCCCGAGACCCGCGCACGTTTCGACGCCGGAGAGATTGATGCCCTCGGCGCCGAACGTCCACGGCGACCATATTACCGCGATTTTGCTGACGCCTCTGACAATTCCTATCGGGAGGAGCGCGGTTTTGGGCCGAATGCTGATCCTGCAGACATATTTGCAGAAATTCTGCGCAACCGGGGGCGAACACCCGACGGTGAAGACTTTAGGGGGCGTGGTTTCTCGGCAAGCGGCCCGGATGTTCGCTATTCACTGAAGGTGCCTTTTCTAGAAGCTGTAAGCGGAGGTGAAACCCGCATCACACTCCCTGATGGCCAGAGCCTTGCCGTCAAGATACCCCGTGGCACCGAAGACGGCCAAACCCTGCGATTGCGGGGCAAAGGGGGCGCTGGCTTTGGCGGCGGCCCGGTCGGGGATGCGCTGATCACAATTTTGGTGCGACCTCATTCGATATTCCGCCGCGAAGGAGATGACATTCTATTGACGCTACCAATCACTATTGATGAGGCTGTTCTTGGCGGTCCGGTGAAAGTGCCGACGATTGACGGTCCCGTCAGCCTAAATATCCCCCCGGCGGCAAGTTCGGGCCGGGTTTTGCGCTTGAGGGGCCGCGGAGTTGCACCTGTGGGGAAAAAGAAAAAGGGTGATCAGAGAGTTGAACTAAAAATTATTGTATCACCGAATATGGACTCAGAGCTGCGTGACTTCCTCTTGGAATGGCGTAAAACCCATCCCTTCGACCCGCGGGCAGAGATGCTGAAAGGGGCTGATTTATGACTGACCGATTTTCTGAAGATGAGATTGTAACCAACATCACCCGGCTATCCCGCCGACAGTTGGTCCGCTTCGTCGAAATCGAATTGATCAAACCCCAAGTTGAGGATGGCGGATACGTTTTTCGCAGCATTGATGTCGCGCGATTGGAGCTACTGTGCGATTTGGTCCACGACCTTGACCTAGATGAAACCGCCCTAAGTATCGTGATCTCGCTTATTGATCAGTTACACACCGCGCGACAGGACCTCGCGGCTGTGGCGGGCGCGATCAAAGCCCTGCCTGTTGATCTGCAGGCGCGCATTGTGGCTGAACTGACAGGACCCTGAGTGTCGTTCCCTACCATCTATCCTCTGCATTGACGCCTATGGTTCTCAGCGCGATCTTGGACGATTAAAGCCGCTACTTTATCTCGGGGAAGCTTTGCACCAACATGGGGGCGAAAGATGTGACAGACACTCTGGACCTCGCTTTGCAGGCATCTGGCTGCGATCAGGTTCACACCGCTCACAAGCCACGTCTGCTCAGCAACAATCGCTCCATTTACGTATCAGGTGATCTGGCTTAGTGGCTACAAGGCAAAGGCATGAAGCACTTTCGTGGTGCGCCGTATCACCTGCAAACGCAGGGTGAAATTGAGCGATCGCATTAGACCTTGATGAACCGCATCCTCTTGGAAAACTACTTCCTGCACGGCGATCCCGAAGCCCAAGTCGCAGCCTTCGTCGACTGCTACAACCATCAGCGATATCACGAGAGCCTGAACAACGTCATGCCGGTTGACGTATACTTCGGCCACGACAAAGCCATCCTGAGACAACGAGAACGGGTAAGACGAAAGAGGCTCGAAACGCGCCGCTTGCATCACAGACAACACGCCGCATAATCAAACCAACGAGATGAGCAAAACTCTCTCTTAAATTAAGCCGCTCTTGGTTCTAAGAGCTCCGACGACGGACAGTGCAATGATGGCCTCTTCGTCGGTCGGAATGACAAGTACGTCGACGCCCGATTCCGCCGAGTTGATGTGCGTAGCGTTGCGGTCGTTCTCGCCCTCAGCGAGGTCAACTCCCATCCACTCAAGACGGTCACAAATCAGACTGCGAACAAGCGCAGAATTCTCGCCGATCCCGGCCGTGAAGACGAGCGCATCAAGACCACCAATTGTCGCGGCGAGAGCAGCCAGCTCGCTTGCGGCACGGTAGCAAAACAAATCAATCGCCTCACGCGCCTGAGGTGCTGCGCTCGCTTGCAGGGTCGCCATGTTGTTGCTGATCCCTGATACACCCAATAGACCAGACTCTTTGTATAAAACTTGCGCGACCTCGTCATTGCTCATGTTCATATTGTCCATCAAATATAGCACTACACCAGGGTCAAGCGCGCCGGATCGCCGACCCATCATCAGCCCGTCAAGCGCAGTGAAGCCCATGCTGGTGGCAACGCTACGGCGCGTTTTCATAGCGCACATGCTGGCACCATTGCCTAGATGGGCCACTATCACGCGCTCGTCCGCCCGATCACCGAGATGCAGCGGCATGATGCCTGCGATGTACTCATAGGACAGCCCATGAAATCCGTAGCGAATGATGCCTTGATCAGTCATGGCGCGGGGAAGTGCGAAAAGCTGCGCGAGCCTGTCTTGGGTGCGGTGAAAGCTTGTATCGAAACAGGCAATCTGTGGAAGACCGGGGGCGGCGGCTTCCACGCATCGGATCGCCGTCAAGTTGTGGGGTTGGTGTAGGGGGGCCAACGGCACGAGTGTTTCGAGTTCGGCAAGGAGCGCGTCAGTGACCTGTGCCGGACCTATATGATCACGCCCGCCATGCACGACACGATGACCGGCAGCTTTGATGGTGACACCCCCCTGATAGGTCCTCAACCAATCGAGGAGTGTGGGAATGAGATCGTCATGCCCTGCGGACGCGTGAAGGGTCATGCAGGCCTCTGGCGGCAAAAGAACTCCCTCTGCATCTTGCGCCACAAAAACCGGGCTGTTTCCTATCCCGTTGATTTTGCCGCGCACGATCGGGGTTTGCGTGTTTTCTTCATCTGGATACAGCGCAAATTTCAAACTCGAAGATCCGGCGTTCAGTACAAGTATGGCGTCGGTCATGAAGCCTCCTGTGCCCTGTGGCTCACGAAGAGCTGGGCCAGTGCACAGGAGGCAAGCCTTGCGACCCTGCTATCAGCGCGACTTGTCAGGATGATCGGCACCTGCGCGCCCAGAACGATGCCCGCTGCATTTGCACCGGCCAGATAGATCTGCTGTTTGGCCATCATGTTCGCCGATTCTAAGTCGGGTGCGACCAATTGATCGGCGATACCCGCGACGTCCGATACAATACCTTTGACCGCCTCCGCTGCTGGAGAGATGGCGTTGTCGAAGGCCAGCGGGCCATCGAGTAGGCCTCCGGTGATCTGGCCTCGGTCGGCCATTTTGCAAAGTGCTGCCGCACCCAGCGTTGAGGCAATCCGGGGGGTGACGGTTTCGACCGCCGAAAGGATCGCCACTTTTGGAAGATTGATCCCAAGGGTGCGGGCAAGGTCGATGACGTTCTGAACAATGTCGCGTTTGATCGCGAGGTAGGGCGCTATGTTAATAGCTGCATCGGTGATAAGCAGCTGCTTTGGATAGATGGGTACATCCAGCACATAGATATGGCTCATCCTTCGTTCGGTGCGTAGACTGTAGGCTGGGTCAACCACGGCTTCCATAATCTCATCAGTATGCAGCGCCCCTTTCATCAAAGCCGCCACTTCACCCGTTCTTGCAAGGGCGACTGCGGCCGCCGCTGCGGCGTGGCTGTGCGGCGCATTGATAATATCAATCCCGTCAAGGTCGCGCCCTGCCGCCGATGCTACAGCTTCGATCCTGACTTTTGGTCCGATCAGAACCGGGATTATAATGCCTTGGCGTGCGGCCTCCAGCGCGCTGGTTAGTGATGCCGAATCGCAAGGATGCACAACGCCTGTTCGGATGGGGTCCAGAGGGTCGGTCGCGGCCAACAGCCTCGCATATTGTGCGCGTTGAGTGTGCAAATGGACCTCGGGCAGGACGACGCGAGGGCGGCGCACCTTTTCGCTTGGGGCAATGACTGGGGCCACACCTTCGATCACGACTTTGTCGTGTTGGTTGAGGCACGAGCATGCGAGCTTTACGTGGCCTTTGTCCTGTTTGTCCGTCACTTCAACCCGCACGGTGACAGTATCGCCCAGCCCCACAGGTAAGACGAACTTCAGGCGCTGATTGAGAAAGATAGTGCCGGGCCCCGGTAGTTCTGTCCCCAAGACAGCCGAGATCAGCGCGCCGCCCCACACCCCATGGGCAATCACCCCGTGGAAGATGTCGGTCTTTGCATAGTCCGCATCAACATGCGCCGGATTAACATCACCTGACATCACCGAAAACAGTTCGATATCCTGCGGTTTTAGCGTCCGTGTCAGTGTGGCGATGTCTCCAACCGTGATCGCGTCGTAGGTCTTATTCTCGATGTATTGCATGGGTGCGACAGCTGCATCTGGATTAAGCGCTGACATGCAGGCCTCCATGGATATAGGAGATATCGCCGGAAACGCGTTTGGCACCGTCACTTGCCAGCATCACAGCCATGGCGCCAACGTCCTCAATTGTAACACGGCACTGTTGTGGCGCGCGCATTCGTGCCGCGACGATCAATGTGTCGAAATGCCCGATGCCCAACCCGGCCCGCGTCTGAAGTGGTCCCGGGGAGATGGCGTTCACGCGGATCTGGCGGGTGCCTAGCTCTATGGCAAGGGCGCGCGCTGTGCCTTCCAGCGCTGCTTTCGCCGGCCCCATGATGTTGTGGTGGTCCGCGACCTTCTCCGGCCGCGACGATGCGTCGTTTGTAGGGGGTAATTTAGCTTCTGGTTTCAGGGACGATGCGGTCGTCTTTTGAGGTTGAGATTTGACCATCTTGACTTGCTTAGGCATAGGCTTCCTTCACTTGAAGGCGCGAAAAGCGCATCATTTCCCAATGTTGTAGATTTGGCGCTGCACTGCGAAATTGATCTGGGTAAGTCTTTCGTCCGGTTATGTAGGTTAATTCCCTTGCTTCACTTCAGACAGAGCAGACACTCTGATTACCACGCGGCGTCCGCGGCGGCTGCACCAGTACTCAGTTCGATTATCTCGGCCGTGATGGCCTCTTGCCTGACGCGGCGCAGCGTCGCCTGAAACGTCTCTAGTTCGCGCGCGATCTGGCTACCTGCCGCAGTCATCGCTTCCATCCGCGCCTCGTTTTCGGCGGCAAAGGCGTGGAGCGCGGCCTTGCAGACCTGCGCATTGAAGTAGTCCTGCCCCAACGCGGCAATGAGGGTGTCCTGAGGTAGCTGCATCAGGGGGCGTTCTGCCGTGGTGGGTGGAAGATCAGCCAAATCAATTGGAAAAAGCCGCTTTCTGATTAGGGTGGGGCGCCCTGATGCCCAGCCGGTAAAAAGAACGTCCAGCCCGTCGATGCGACCCTCGGCCACTGCGTCATAGATTGCTGTCGTGATCTGGTCGGCCAGTTTGGGAATGCCGGGCGTGTGCGAGGGTAGGGGCGCTGTCCAGTGAGGCGTGATCCCACGGGCAGCCGCGATAGACAGGCCCCGCGCGCCTATCAGAAAAAGGGAGGCGGGATTAGGCTCGCCCTCAATACTGTCGAGCACCCGTTCGCTGAAAGCGCCTGCGAACCCCTGCTCGGAACAAAAGATGAGCAGGCCAAGCCTGTCTGCGGCGCAGGTGTCCCCTTTTATTATATCATTGTTGAGCACGCGCGACATGGCACCTGCGATGGACGCGGCATAACTGTCGACTGCGACAACCTGTGTGCGGGCAACATGCGCCCGCGCGGCTGCGATACCTTTCATAGCATTCACCACAGCACCCAGCTGGCGGATGCCATCGATCCGGGCACTGATATCAGCCAGCCGTTCGGTCATGGGCTGGCAGGTGCGGCGATGCTTGGGGCCGCCTCGGTCTTAGCATCTGATAGGGAAGCGGTGAAACGGGTAAGCGCCTTTTTCAATGCCTTGCGCATTTTCTCATCTAACTCTCCCGTCTCTGTAATCCCGCGCACGGTCTCCGGTGCGTCCCTGTCCAGCATAGCAGGTAGTCCCGCCCGAAATTGGACAACCGCAGTCAGAGGTAAGGCATCCAGAAACCCCGCTTGAACGGCAAGCAGGAGCGCCACCTCATCGGCCAGGCGAAGCGGCGCATTCTGAGGCTGACGCAAGACTGCGCGGATCCTTTCCCCGCGTCTGAGTTGGTCGCGAACGCGACCTTCGGGCATGCCCCCGAACCGGGTAAACACCTCGAGCTCCAGAAACTGCGCATAGTCGAGCCGCAGCGTGCCGGCCGCTTCGCGCAGGACAGGCGCCTGGGTCTTGCCGCCCACACGGCTGACGCTCAGCCCCACATCCACAGCCGGTTTCTGCCCCTGATGGAACAGATCCGCATCCAGCACGATCTGCCCGTCCGTGATCGAGATCAGGTTGGTCGGGATGTAGGCCGACAGGTTCCCCGCATCGGTTTCCGCGATCGGCAAGGCGGTCAAGGACCCGCCGCCACGCGCCTTGGACAGCTTGGCCGCCCGCTCAAGCAGGCGGGCGTGGATGTAGAACACGTCCCCCGGATAGGCCTCGCGCCCCGGAGATTGCCGGGTCAGAAGGGCGATCTCGCGGTGGGTGGCGGCGTGTTTGGACAGATCGTCGATCACAACGAGGGCGTGACCGCCCTTGTCTCGGAAATATTCCGCCATCGTCAAACCCGCATAGGGCGCGATCCATTGCAGCCCCGGCGCCGAGGCGGAGCCCGCGACCATCACGATGCAGCGCGCGAAATTCCCATGCGCCTGAAGCGCGTCGATGGCCCGGCGCACGCTCGATGTCTTTTGCCCCACAGCGACATAGACGCAGATCATGTCGCTGTCGCGCTGCGCGATCATCGCGTCTGTGGCCAGAGTGGTCTTGCCGGTGGAATGGTCGCCGACGATCAACTCGCGCTGGCCCCGGCCAAGCGCGAACAGCGTGTCCATCACGAGTATCCCGGTCTGCACCGGCTGGGTCACGAGATCGCGTTCGATGATCGATGGTGCCGGACGCTCGATCGGCCATCGCTCATCTGCCGCGATCGCCCCCTTTCCGTCCAACGGGCGGCCCATTGGGTCGACGATACGCCCGAGCAATGACTCTCCGACAGGCGCGCTCACCACTTCGCCCGTCCCGAAGACGGCATCTCCTGACTCGACCTTTGTAGCGGCGTCAATGAACACGCAGCCAATCAGATCTGGGTCCAGAACCCGCGCGAACCCGAATTGGCCGCCCTCGAACCGCAGAACCTCGTCAAGTCGAACATCGCGCAAGCCCGAGATCATCGCCACACCGTCCCCGATCTCTTCGACACGGCCTCTGTGTTCGGGGCGCGGTCCCAGTGCCGCGCGATGCACTGCGCCTTGCGCTGATGCGGCCCAGTCTAGCGTATCAGCCGGCATTCTCGA
This sequence comes from uncultured Boseongicola sp., assembly GCF_937988555.1. Classification (NCBI taxonomy): domain Bacteria; kingdom Pseudomonadati; phylum Pseudomonadota; class Alphaproteobacteria; order Rhodobacterales; family Paracoccaceae; genus Boseongicola; species uncultured Boseongicola sp. The sequence continues at coordinate 8,549 of NZ_CALJXO010000269.1, forward strand.
CCTCCTTCAGGATGTTCTCAAGGTCGGCCCGCCAGCTGTTGTGAAGCACGAAATGCGCGCTGCGGAGCTCGAGTCCGGCGATCAGGTCGGGCTCGGTAACAAGGCGAAACCTGGGCGCGCCGCCCAACGCATCCTTTACCGCTTGTTCAATCTCGGCCCCTTCCGCTCCCTCCGGGTCTGTCGCGGTGATGATCTCGATATCGCCTGCCGATGCTATCAGCGCCGCTCGGTCGGAGTCGGACATGCCCGCAACAGCCTCGATAAGTTGCGCAAGGAACGCGTCCTGAACCGCAGGCGTGTTGAACTGACCCAGAAGCCGCGCTGCAATCTCGACCGAAAGCTCGGCGGCCGTCGCCGCGTTTTCCTTCCGTGCGGTATTCCGGTCACGGTCAATGGCCGTGCGCGCGGCCGCCAGTAGTGTATCTGCTTTGGTTTGCGCATCCTTCCGCGCGGCTTTCGCGACTGTGTCCGCCGCCGCCTTGGCCTCGGCAAGTATGGCATCACGTTGCGCCGCGATGCTTGTGCGGGCCTCAGCGACCTCTGCCAGGGCCGCATCGGCTTTTGCCTGTGCTGTCTTGCCTTCATCCAGCATGGCCTCCGCCGCTACCTGGCGCCGGGCGATGGCCCCGGCGACCGGACGCCAGAACACGCGGCTAAGAAGCCAGACGAGGATCAGGACGTTGATGGCCTGAAGACCCAGTCCCCACCAATCGAGCGTCATGCGCTCATGCCAGTAGCGGGTTGGCGAAGAGCAGCAGGAGCGCAATCACCAGACAATAGATTGCCGTCGTCTCGATCATCGCAAGCCCAACGAACAGCGTGCGCGAAATCGTGTTTGCGGCATCGGGCTGACGGGCAATGGCATCCATCGCGGCGGCAACGGCGCGCCCCTCGGCAAGTGCGGGGCCGATAGCGCCGAAAGACACCGCGAAGGCGGCGCAGAAGATACTGGCAAGCGGAACATAGTCCATCATGAATCCTTTTTCGTTGGGGAAGGGGCAAGGTCGGTATTCGGTGGGGTGCGTGCGCCGCCCTCGACCGCGGAGGCAATGAACACCATCGCCAGCACTGCGAAGATGTAGGCCTGCACCAGCCCGGTCAGCAGATCGAGCGCCATCAATGGGATCGGTACCAGCAGGCCCGCCAGCGAGGCGACGATGCCAATGATGAACACCCCGCTCATCACGTTGCCGAACAGGCGGACGAACATGGAAAAGACCCGCGTCAGGCTTTGCAGGATGTTGAGCGGGATCATCACCGGGTTGGGCGCGGCGAAGGATTTCAGCCAGCCGAACACACCCCCGGCGCGTATGCCAAACCAGATCACGGACAGGAACACCAGAACGGCGAGGGCGGCATCGGTTTCAAGCTGTGCGGTCGGCGGCTCGACCCCCGGCACAAGCGAGGACCAGTTCGCGACGAGGATGAACAGAAAGAGCGTGCCGATGAATCCGCGATAGGGTGCGGGGGCGGCGCCCGTTGTCTCGGTAATCTGGGTGTCTAGCGTGGCGACCATCAGCTCCAGCGCGGCCTGCCGCCGGGTTGGTCTGAGGTCTAAACGGCGCGTCAGGGCAAAAGCCCCGATCACCAGTATCGTCATGATCGCCCATGTCGTGACGATGGCTTGCGTGATCGGAACCGGTCCGATCTGGAACAGGACGGTGGAGTCGAGGGGAGAGTTCATGTTTGGATATCCCCCATCCTGCGAAGCATTATCCACTTGGCGCAGAGGACCCCCGCAAACGCCGCCAGCAGGGCAAGGCCGCCAAAGAGTACGGCCATAAAGAACCCGGTGGCCAGAAGCGAAATGCGTCCCAAGGTCAGGGCAATGGCCCGTAGGGGTTCACCCCCGTTGACGAGAATTTTGGCTGTCTCGCGAAGCGCGCGGAAATAACCATATCCGATGAAGAGCCCGCCCAGAAAGCATACCGGAAGAAGCACGAATAGCGGGAGAGTAGTGAGATCGGTCATCGCGCGTTCATCCATCTCCAAGCGGTCCAGCCGCCAATGCAAAGCCCGAGCAGCATCATCGGCGCGCTCCAGAAGATGCCCGTCTCAAACTGCGCATCAAGCCAGCGTCCGAAGAACAGGCCTGCCAGGGTCGGCACCACGAAGATCCAGCCCAGCACGCCGATCTGCGCCAAACGTCGACCGACGGACAAGTCACCTTCGCGCAGCCACCGCTCGTGTCGGCTGCGATGCTTGCGGATTTCCTCGATCAGAGGATCGGTTTCGGGGGGCTCCGATGGGTTTTCGGTCATCGGAACTGTCCCGTGTCTGCGCCCTGGCGCAACCTGCTTATCATCTGCCGGATGGCGTCCATCTGCAGTCGCATCGTCTCGACATGCTCAACCCGTTCTTCGTCGGTATCCGACTTGAAGCGAGCCAGAACCTCCGCGTCCAGCGTGGCCAGATCGTCGCCCGCCACCGCCTCGCGGGTAGCGATCGCGACGGTCCTACCGCCGGTCACGGTCAGCAACCCGCCGCGCAAGGCGCAGAACCGCTCGAGCCCGGCGGTTTTCCAGCTGAGGATGGAAACCGCGAGCACGGTCAGGAACGGGGCATGGCCGGGCCGAATGCCGAAGCTGCCGCTGGCATCCTGAGCCCGCAAGCTGTCGGCATCCTCATCCACAACGACGGACAGGGGGGTCACGATCCGCAATCTCATGCCGCGGCCTCGGCGTCGGTGGCGTCTGACGCATTTGCGGCAGCCTCTTTCTTTCTTGCGTCCTCCAGCGTGCCGACCATGTAGAGCGAGCTTTCGGACCACTCGTCGGCCTCGCCGTCCAGTATGGCGCGGCACCCCGACAAGGTCTCGGCAAGCGGCACGCTGGCGCCCGGCGTACCAGTAAAGGCCTCTGTCACCATGAAAGGCTGGGTGAGGAACCGCTGCAACCGTCGTGCTCGCTTCACAATCAGGCGGTCGGCGGTGCCCAGTTCCTCGACCCCTAGCAGCGAAATGATGTCGGTCAACTCGCGGAACCGTGCCAGTGTCTGACGGACCTCTTCGGCGATCTGGTAGTGGTCGCCGCCGACAACCAGCGGATCGAGCAGCATGGAAGACGATCCCAGCGGGTCAATCGCCGGATAGAACCCCTCGGAGGCCCGGGCGCGGGATAACATGATGACGCAATCCATATGACCGGAAATTGTGGTTACCGCGGGGTCGGTGAAATCATCGGCTGGCACATAGACCGCCTGAATGGCGGTAACGGCAGACCCTGCCACAGAGGCAATACGCTCTTGCAGGCCCGCCACCTCGGTCGCCAGCGTTGGCTGGTAGCCAACGCGCGACGGCAGACGACCAAGCAGGCTGGATACCTCGGCTCCGGCCTGAACAAAGCGGAAAACGTTGTCCATCAGAAGAAGGACGTTCTTGTGCTTCTGGTCGCGGAAATATTCCGAAATTGTCAAGGCTGTCAGCGGAGCCCGCCAGCGCGCTCCGGGTGGCTCGTTCATCTGACCGTAAACCAGCACGGTGCGGTCCAGCACGCCCGAGTCCTGCATTTCGGTCAGCAGCTCATGCCCCTCGCGTGATCTCTCACCCACGCCCGCGAAGACCGAGATACCTTCGTATTTCTCGACCATGGCGCGGATCAGTTCCATCACTAAAACGGTCTTACCGACCCCGGCGCCGCCGAACATCGCGGCCTTGCCGCCCTGCGCCATGGGCGTCAGCAGGTCGATCAACTTGATGCCAGTCTCGAACACATCGGTGGCGCCAGTCTGGGATTTCAGAAGCGGCGGCAGCGCATGGATCGGCCGACGCGGTGTAACGTCAGGAAGGGCAGGCCCGTCGTCCTGCGGATTGCCCACCACATCCAGAAGCCGCCCGAGAACGGCTTTGCCCACAGGCACGGTGACCGGCCCGCCTGTCGCGCGAACCGCCACCCCGCGCGCGAGACCAGCCGTCGACTGGAAGGCAACAGCCCGTAGCGTCGTCAGGTCAAGATGGCTGTGAACTTCTAGGATAAGGGGCGTTGGCAGGTCCCACTGCACCTCTAGCGCTGTATTGATCGGCGGCATTTTGGTCTGCGCAAAGACCACATCCACAACGGCTCCCCTGACGGCGTGGACGATGCCGTTTGGTTGGGCAGTCGTGTCCGCGGATGTCTCTGGCGCCCGCATGTGTCTTGGTCTCTCCGATGTGCGTCTTCTGCTTAAGCTCCAATCTTACGCAAAGGCCCGAGACGTCGTGCTGATCTATGTCAAATCTGCGCCGCAAAGCCGATCGCTCCGACGCAAATCAAGAAATGAAGGAGAAAAACCTTTGCGACTAATCCTGATCAGTGCGCATCGGGCGGCTGAAACACAAAAGGAGCTAATGGTGTCGGACGTCAGCACTCCTGGGACAGATTTGAGGATTTGAATACGGGAGGATTTCTGGTTCATCTTATCGATTAGGAGATCGAGATGACGAAGAAGCCACAGACATCGAAAGACGCCGCGACACCTGGGTGGTTATTGTCGTCGTCAACGGAGTCGCTCAACTTCGTACGATCGAAATCGGCCCGAACAATGGCATCGAAGCACAGGTTACGAGTGGGTTGTCCAAGGACGAACGTGTAGTCCTCTATCCCACTTCCGGCCTGTCTGAAGGGATGAGCGTTGTGGAGCGGGTCATCAATTGAACAGGCATTGTCAGATTAAACTCACCTGCTAGAGCTTGTGAATGGAATCTCGGATGCTTTCGCGTCGCGTTTTTTGATAATCATGAGGCAAACAGCGGAATTGTGTCCGAGCCTATAAGGTCAGGGCGGCTGCGGAGTGAGCAGTTCCGTTTAATCTGATACCGCCGGATAAGGGCCTCATTCGCTGCCAGTTACGGTTAGGCCCAGCATGCGCCAAACCTGCATACCTCCGCGGTAATAAGAGATGCGGTCCGCGGGGTATCCCGCCGCGATCATACTGCGGATTGCTGTGGGCGACTGGCCGCACCAGGTTCCGTTGCAGAAGAGAGCCGCGCTTTTCGCCTCGGTACAGTCCCAGCCTTCGAAATCTGGCTCGCAACCCAGTTGGCCTAACTCGTCTAGGATAAACGTGTAGGGGATGCTGACCGCGCCGGGAATGGTGCCGCCCTCGAACCAGTCGCGGGTGCGGCTGTCCACAACCACTGCATCCAAATCCTGCAGCATCTCTATCAATTCCAATTCGCCAATGGTGGTTACCCCCTCCGCAGGCGTGTTTGGTTGTATGCAGAAGTTCGGGCAGGGGCGAGATGTCCGCGCCCATTCACCGTCGATTTTGTTATCAGTGTCCTGAATTCTGCGTATCTCCACAGGGCCGTTTGGAGTATCCACAGTGACGTAGGGCATGCCTTTGGCTATGCTCACTTCGGTTTCGGCCATCGCGGATACCGCTGCGATTGATAGAGCGATTGTAAGGGTAAATGCTTTCATGATGTTCTCCTCGCTACGTCAATGCTGGACCAGCCTCATAATTGATACACATAAGGTCCAGGCGCTGCTTCGAGTGGCGGGAACCCCTTGTCCGCTGCGCCGGTGGCGGGTGGTGGGGCGACGTCGCTACTTCTCGCCTTTAGCCAGTCCGTCCAGGCGGGCCACCAAGAGCCGGGCTGAGCGGGGTTCCGTGCAAACCATGCATCTGGACCAACGTAGCGCGCACCGGCAGGTCGAAGGGAAAGCCGGAAGTGTCCGCGCTCAGCCTCCGGTTCATTGATGATACCGCCATTATGGCCACCACTGGTCAGCACAAAGGTCAGATCGCTGTCAGTGAATAGCTGCGTCTTATAGACTGAGCGCCACGGCGCGATGTGGTCGGTTTCGGTGCCCACAGCAAAAATGGGGGCGGCAATATCTTTCATTGCGATGACACGCCCTTCAACCGCAAAGCGACCAGCGGTAAGCCGGTTTTCGAGAAAAAGGCCGCGCAGGTATTCCGAATGCATCCGGGCGGGCATGCGGGTGGTATCGGTCACCCAGACCCCCATATCCGTCGGCAGATCTTCCTTGCCTAAAAAATAACGACGCACCGCACGGCTATAGATCAGGTCTTCAGAGCGGATTGCGGAAAAGGCACGCGCCATTTGCGGCCGGTCCAAGTAGCCTTTTTCCCACATCATATCTTCTAGAAAAGTGATCTGGCTTTCGTCCAAAAACAACAGCAGCTCGCCCGCTTCCAGGAAATCAATTTGTGCTGCCATGAGTGTGATCGATGCAAGACGAGTATCATTGTCCCGCGCCATGGTGGCAGCCGCGATCGCCAGCATCGTTCCGCCAAGGCAATAGCCAACCGCATGGACCTGTCTGTCCGGGACGATGGCGTTGACTGCATCAAGCGCCGCCATCACGCCCTGCTTCCTGTAGTCTTCGAGCGATAACTCGGCCTGATCCGAGGTCGGATTGCACCAAGAGATCATGAACACGGTGTAACCCTGCTCCACCAAGTAGCGGACCATGGAATTATGCGGGCTCAGATCGAGTATGTAGTATTTCATGATCCAGGCGGGCACGATCAGGATCGGCTCGGCCTGAACCTTTTCGGTCTGTGGTGCGTATTGGATCAGTTCGAACAGATCGTTGCGAAACACCACTTCGCCGGGAGTACAGGCTAGTTCCTTGCCGATCTCGTAGCCTTTGGGCGCAGGCTCATGTACCTGTGCAATTGTGTTCAGGTAGTCATGAAGAAAATGCGTACCGCCCTCGGCAAGGTTCGCCCCCTTACAGGCCATAGTTTGTTCGATGATCTCGGGATTAAGCACCGGGAAATTCGATGGGGACATCATATCGAGCGTCTGGCGCGCCATGAAACGGGTGCGGTCAGCATCCTCGGGGCGCAAGCCACGCAAATGGTCAGTCGCGTAGTCCCACCAGTCCTGCACTGCCAGAAACCCCTGGCTCCAGACGTTGAAGGGGGCTTTTTTCCAGCCCGGATGTTTAAAGCGGTGGTCATACGGCTTCGGCGTGAAAGCGGGTGGCACATCAGGGGTCGCGGTGATCGCCTGTTTAATCAGCTTCGCCAGATTTTCCTGTGCATGTTCGGCCAACTCAAGCTGACGGCCCGGCGCACGGGAGATGTGCAGCGTCCAGTCGCCCCATGCCTCAATGAACGCATGTGGCGAGACACCACCAGTTATCATGGCAACTGCGGCACGGGAGGCCTGGTCCAGGTTCTCATGAACATGGGGCTCGTGCTGGTGGGCCTGCTCGCTGGACGCGATTACGGCGGGCAGTTGAGTACGCGTAGGCGTTGCATGTTTGGCTTTATCTGGCTTGGCCGCTTTGGTCATTTGGTACTTTCCAATGCAGGGCGATCTGCTTCGCCGGTACTTTTGGGGCAGGGCTTGGTGTGCGACTTTTGGGTGGTTTCTGGATCGAGGCAGCTCTTGATGGCGTCGAGATCCAGCGTTTCTTCCGCTTCCAACTTAGCGACAAGACGCTCGACCGCTTCACGATGGGTTTCGATCAGGTGAAGTGCCTCATTCTCAGCAGTG
>NZ_CALJXO010000270.1:0-3471 GCF_937988555.1 uncultured Boseongicola sp.
AGCCATAATGAAGAGCACCGTGTTCGTCCTTGATTTGAGTGTTCGGTATCATGTCTTTGCTTCCAGTCGAGTGTTAGTGATGAATTCCGGCAACTGGCCTGATCGGGACGCGACGAGATCTATAATTCCCGCAACAGTATCGAGTGTCAGGCAGCCCACCTTGGGGGTCACTTCGGGTAGGTTCGCAAGTACGTCCGTGTCGATGGTATCGTGCATTTAAGCTATCGCCCTCACACGATTGTGCCAAGCCACGTGACGAGTGGCCTTGGCCCAGGCGTCCGCGCGGGCAGGCCCCAGCGCCTCGAAGTGCGTTGCCATTAGCCGGCTGGCGCGGACCACTAAGCGGCTGGATTGTGATGGGTCGCGCAGACAAATTGACAAGGTCCATCCGATGTTCAAAAGCGCATCGGCGTTATGTCCGAGCCTTTTATTCCCTAAATCGCCCTGGCGCCGAAAGTTCACATAGCGCACTCTTGTTCGTTATAGCATGCCCGATTGCGCGTCTGGCAAGCTTGTTTTTTTGAAGGTGGACAATTCTTTCTATTAGCAGGTTATGATAGCCTCAAAATTCGGCTCATTCAGGCATAGAAAGGCCGGTATGGAACAACAGAAAAAGACTAAGCCATTGGTCGCGGAAGTTGCTCAGGCAAGATCGGCAGCGCGTTCTGGCTTGATGACTGCACTGCCAGACGTTGGTGATGACCACTTGGCGGTCGGTCTCAACCCGCGCGATTACGTAAGCTCACTTGCGCGCGGGCTAGAGGTTCTGCGGGCGTTCAACCGCACCGGGCGCAAAATGACCCTGTCCCAAGTCGCCAGCGAGACCGGAAATACCCGTGCAGGCGCACGCCGCATCCTGCTGACGCTTGTTCACGAAGGGTACGCGGTCGCCGACGGCAAACTTTTTGACCTGACACCTCAGGTCCTTGAGCTGGGCTATTCCGTACTTTCGTCAAAGGGTGTCTGGGATATCGCGCGACCGTTTATTGATCATCTGTCCGAAGACGTGCGTGAATCGGTGTCAGCTGCCGTTCTCGACAAATTCGACGTCGTGTATGTGAGTGGTGCGCAATATCACCGCGTCATCAGCGTCGGCATTTCGGTTGGCGCGCGTTATCCTGCGCATTGCACCGCCAACGGGCGGGTTTTATTGGCATCACAACCGATAGAGACTTGGCCAGAGATGTTGCGCAAAATCGAGCTGACGAAGAAGACGGAGAAGACGGTCACCGGCAAGGGTAAGTTCAGAAAGGTCCTCGAGCAAGTGCGCGAGCAAGGATGGTCGCTTGTGGACCAGGAGCTTGAAACTGGCCTGATGTCGATCGCCGTCCCTGTGCGGACCAGTTCCGGTTCTCTGTTTGGAGCGATAAACGTCGGTGTTCCCACGCTTCGCATGACCCCCAAAGAAATGGTCGAAATCGTCCTCCCGAAGCTTCAGGCTACGGTTCACAGTATCTCCGAAGCTATCAAGCACTGATCACGCAGCGAAGCGGGCCGGGCTAAACGACGACGCTTCTGCGGCAAGCCCGGCCCCTTGAACGCAATCGACTGCCAAACCCGCCACCAATGGCCCTAGCGTATAGCCGGCATCGCCAGGAACAGCCATTACAACGCGCGCGTGGCCGGGCAGGGGGCCGATGATAGATGCGCCGTCGACGGTCGTGTTCATGCCCGCCCATGTGCGGATGACGCGTATCCCCGAAATGGATGGCACAAGCTGGGCCGCCAGCGCGACGTTCCCCAGGATCGACGCATGATCAACTGCGGGGATCTCGTAGCGGCCCCGATCACGCGCCGCCCAACCGCCGCCAATGACGATCTGACCCGTGGCGAACTGCTTTAGGGTAATTGAGCGTTCGGCATGCTGAACCAGATGATTGATCTGGGTCTCGCAGGCTTCGGTGATGTTCATATGCAAGGGTTCGGCGCGCGACGGAATAGTCACGCCCAGATCATGTGTCAGCGCACCCGCGCCCCAGGCGGCGGCAACAACCATGCGGTCAGCCCGGTATCTGCCCTGCAGCCCGATCGCCTCGACGCTATCGGGCAGGCTTTCGAGGCGGAGTATCTGATCCGTGCGATGCTCGATCCCAAGAGTCTCTGCCGCCGCCCTCAGTCGCTTATTTGCTGCCAAAGGGTTCAATTTCCCTTCGTCCCGGCAAAGTTCTGCACCTATAATTTGCGGACCCAGCCAAGGCGCGATCCGGTCCAGAGCAGATCGGTCCAGCAACTCGACCGAGACGCCGTGGCGCGCTTCGCACTCCATTTTTTTTTCCAGGAACGCCATTTGTCCTTCGTCTTCGGCAAGCATCAGCCCGCCTTTGCGCACAAGCTCAAACGATCCGTATTTTTGATCTAGCAGACCCCACTCCTGCACCGCCGCGACATAGAACGGCAGCGACGCCTCAATGTTGCGTACTTGGTCGGGATAGAGCCGCATGAACCGACTTTGCATTTGGACATGAAGACTACCAGCGTTCGCAGTAGAGCCTGAGTTCTGGGCCGCGTCCACTATGACCACCCGCGCGCCCGTTTCTGCCAGTTTTATTGCTGTAACCTGGCCCACGATCCCGCCCCCGATGACAAGGACATCATGCACTCTCGTTCAGCGCCTCTTGCGCGGCGAGTATTGATGCAATGCTAACCGGTTTGATAGGGACGCGGGGCGCGAAATGGCTTCGGTCGTCAACCGGTTGATCCGTTGCGGCCGCAACCAGTCGGGTGGATATGGGTCCACAGTATCGACCCTGACATCGCCCCATGCCTACTCTGGTTGCACGCTTAAGCGTGCCGACGTGGCCGGTTGCGGCCGAAAGGCCTTCGGTGATCTGGCCAAGAGTTATCTCTTCGCAACGACATATTATGGTTTCGGACGGCATGTTGGAAAGCGAGTATGGGGCCACGTCATACATCTGCCACAGGGCTTTTTGGAATAGTCTATGCCGTTTGAGCGAACGCTTTTGGGCGAACAGATCATAGGCGTCGCCGCACCCAAGTTGTGCAGCCGCGGTTTTTCCGGCGATCTCACCCTCGAGACGGGCGGCGGGCGCCCCGCCCAGACCAGTGCAGTCGCCGACGGCGTAAAGGCAGGGAATGCTTGTCTGCATGCCTTCATCCCGTGAACACCGCAGATGGCCGAAGGTTTTGTCATAGGCCATGTCGGCGCCAAGGAGGCGAAGAATTTCGTTTTGCGGCTCAAAACCGATATTCATGCAGATTGCGTCTACGATGGAGGAGGTCTCGTTGCCCCTCTGATCTCTGAGGACCATGCGCAGCGCTCCGTCTGCTTCCTCAATCCGGTGCAGGCGGGTATTATACGCCATCGGAATTCCATGTCTGCGCAATCCTTGCAACATTCCCAGACCCTTACGCACAAGGCCGGGATCAAGAAGTGTCGCACGCAGACCAGCCAAAGGATGATGCCATGGCGCTGCTGCCGCTTCGGCCACGACAGATACCTCTGCGCCGCCA
>NZ_CALJXO010000271.1:0-16677 GCF_937988555.1 uncultured Boseongicola sp.
AGGGTACAGTGACACCCGCTCAGATGCGTTCAGCCTCTGGGCCGATTACACAGCCGAAATGGCGGCATGATCTACCCTTCGCCAATCCCTCACAATCTGTAGCCAACAACTTGGCAATACCTCCTAGTCCTTCGCGTCGGCTAATTTGACAGATTACTGTTTTTCTGAATCACTCTCGCAATCGTTTGATGAGGTGAATGAGATGTCGAAGAAAAGGCGATCAGCGAAGTATGTGGTTCGGTTGAACACGGAGGAGCGCTCCGAGCTTGAGGGCATGATCGGCAAAGGCCGGGATGCGGCGTACAGGCTGTTAAAGGCGCGCATCCTGCTCAAGGCCGATGTTGGTACCAATGGCGATGGGTGGGATGACGCGCGCATCGCCGAGGCGCTGGAAACCAGCGCGTCGACTGTCTTTCGCACGCGCCGCCAGTTGGTAGAGGAAGGTCTGAACGCGGCTTTGGCGCGCAAAAAACGTGAGACACCGCCCACGCCCGCGATCTTTGACGGGGAAGCTGAGGCGCGGCTCTTGCAACTGGCCTGCTCGGAACCGCCGGACGGCCACGCGCGGTGGTCCTTGCGGCTTCTGGAGAAACGGGTGGTGGAACTGGGCATCGTCGAGGCGGCGAGCGACAGCACGATCCAGCGCGTGCTCAAAAAAACGCGCTCAAACCGCACCGCAGCCGGTATTGGGTGATCCCGCCCAAGGCCAACGCCGCATTTGTTGCCGCGATGGAGGATGTGCTGGAGGTCTACACCCGCCCGCATGACCCGGCGCGCCCGCTGGTCTGCTTGGATGAGACGAGCAAGCAATTGACCAAAGAGACCCGCACGCCACTCCCCATGAAGCCCTCACTTGAGGCCCGCTTCGACTACGAATACGAGCGCGCCGGGGTGGCCAGCCTGTTCATGCTGTTCGCGCCGCTGGAAGGATGGCGCCATGTCGCCGTGAGGGCGCAGCGCACGGCCGTCGATTATGCCCATATTCTCAAGGACCTCGCCGACACGCATTTTCCCGACGCTGAAAAAATCACCCTCGTTCAGGACAATCTGAATACACATCGCCCCGCGTCTCTCTATCAAGCATTTCCGCCCACCGAGGCCCGCCGTATCGCCGGGCGGTTTGAATGGCACTACACACCAAAGCATGGCTCATGGCTCAACATCGCCGAATGCGAACTGAGCATACTCGCTCGGCAATGCCTCGACAGACGCATTCCGGATCGTGCCAAACTTGAAACAGAAATCCGGGCCTGGACAAAGCATCGCAACAGCGACAGCGCAAAGGTAAATTGGCGTTTCTCAACCGACGATGCACGCATCAAACTCGCGCATCTATACCCGCAGATTAGCTGAATCAGTGGACTAGGGGTCTGTCCCAGCCGAGGGGCAAACGATACCCCAACCCTGAGCGGACAGTGCGTCGTCAAAAAGCCAAGATCGCCTCAAATGAACTGAGCACGTTTCTCAATTTCGGGTTTGACCACCTCCAGGGCGGCCTCCAAGTCGATGCTTCCGTCGAACAAGGCGCGTCCAATCAATGCCCCCGATACGAAAGGAACGTATTTCAGACGCGACAGATCATCGAGTGTCCGTGACAACCCTCTGGCTATAACCTGGGTTTTGGCTTCGCCGGCCAGTTGCGTGATCAAGGCAATACTGTCTTCGGCATCGCCGATGTTCGCGTCGATATCGGTTACGATGATCGCCGCCATAGGATCATTCTCAAAGGCCTTTAGGAATGCCGAGGGCGTAAAGGCACTTTTCTGTCGCCAACCATCGCTGACCACCACGCCTTCAAAGACATCAACTGCAAGCACAATCTGATCGGGGAATAGCTTTGCCGCCTCTTTGACCAACGCAGGTTGATGTAGGGCCAGAGTTCCAACAATGATGCGCCCGGCGCCATGGTCAATCCATTCGGCTATGCGTTCCAAGCTACGAAAGCCGCCTCCCAACTGCACCGGAATACCCACAGTCCGGATGATCTCACGAATAAGATCCGTGTTACGTTCATCGCCGGACATGGCATCGAAGTCGGTTATCTGCAGCCATTCTGCTCCAGATTTAGCAAAACTTTTCGCCTTTTCTACAGGATCGAGATGCCAGATGTGGGGCTCGTCGGTGCGGCCACGAAACAGGCTAACACATCGACCATCAAATAGTTCAATCATTGGATAGAGGATCATGGCAAGCTTCCTTTTGATCGCATTCTGAATTCTGGCTCTGCGCAGCTTTTAACTGCGCTTCGACTCAAAAAATCATCAGAAGTTGCGTCCAGTGTCGCATACTTTGTCACAGGATTGGCAAAATACACTCCGTTGGCTAAGAAAATGCAAATGCGACGTGGCCGCGACTGTCGCAAATCCACGCATTCAAATGCGCCATATCCAACGCTCATATCAGATCCTCCAAGCCAGGGACTTGCTTCAAGTATCCAATCGAAGGCAAATGAACACACAAGACCCTTATTGCGTCAACCTTTCGACCTCATAAGCATGCCGAAAAGATCGCGCGGGTCATCCGGATCAGCGACCATGTCGAGGTTCTGGTAAAACCCGGTATCTTTGAGCCGGTGGCGGACATAGCGCAGGGCCGAAAAATCCTCGGTCGCAAATCCCACACCGTCAAACAATGTGATCTGCCTGTCGTTGACCCGGCCGGGCGCAGTGCCATTGATCACCTGCCACATCTCGGTCACTGGAAAATCATCCGACATCTGCTGAATTTCTCCCTCAATCCGGGTTTGAGGAGGGTATTCGACAAAAACGGTCGCGCGACTGAGGATATCTTTATGCAGCTCGGTCTTGCCTGGGCAGTCGCCACCGATGGCATTGATGTGCACGCCCGCGCCCACCATGTTGTCGGTCAGGATCGTCGCATATTGCTTATCGGCAGTGCAGGTGGTGATGATCTCTGCCCCCTCTATCGCTTGTTCCGGCGACGTGCAGGCGGTCAGGGTCAGGGCCAAACCCGCAAGGTTGCGCATTGCCTTTTCTGTGGCGTTACGGTCGGTGTCGTAAAGGCGCAGGTGGTCGATCCCGCAGATCGCTTTCATCGCCAGCGCCTGAAATTCAGACTGCGCGCCGTTGCCGATCATCGCCATGGTGCGTGCGCCTTTGGGTGCCAGATGACGCGCGACCATAGCAGAGGTCGCGGCAGTGCGCATGGCTGTCAGTACCGTCATCTCACTCAGCAGCACGGGATAGCCAGTATCGACTGCCGCAAGAAGGCCAAAGGCAGTGACGGTTTGCAGACCCTCCTTGGTGTTGCTCGGGTGGCCATTCACGTATTTGAAACCATAGAACTCGCCGTCCGAGGTGGGCATCAGTTCGATGACCCCTTTCTCGGAATGCGAGGCAACACGCGGTGTCTTGTCGAACAGGTCCCACCGGCGAAAGTCTTCTTCGATATAGTTGGCAAGCTCGCTAAGCATCGGCTCGACGCCGATGTGGTGCACTAGCTTCATCATGTTTTCGACACTTACGAAGGGCACATAAGCCAGTTTGGATGGTTTCGGGGCGGTCATCTTGGGTCTCCGGTTTCTGCCAATGGCTCAGAAGGACTGGGTTGGACGGTCAAAGACACGCCGCCCCAGAAGCGAGGCGGTGAGGTCGACCATCAAGGATGCGGTGCGGCCACGCTCGTCGAGAAAGGGATTGAGTTCCACAAGGTCAAGCGAGGTGACAAGCCCGCTGTCGCCAAGCATCTCCATGACCAGATGCGCCTCGCGGAAGGTCGCGCCACCAGGCACCGTAGTGCCAACCGCGGGCGCAATGGCAGGGTCCAGGAAATCGACGTCCAGCGACACGTGCAACAGACCATTGGCAGCGGCGACAGACTTCAGAAAATCGGATAGAGGTTTGGCGATACCATGCTCGTCGATCGCGCGCATATCCACCGCCGACATGGCGCTGTCTTTAAGCATGGCTTTTTCAGCACCATCAACGGATCGCAGGCCAATCATGCAAATGTTCGCTGCTGGGACGACCTTTGGCATTGGTGGAAAGGCGTCAAATCCGTCGGCTCCAGCGACGTAGCCGAGAGGGGTGCCGTGAAGGTTACCTGAATCGGTGGTCAGCGGAGTATGCAGGTCAGTGTGCGCATCCAGCCAAAGAACGAACAGCGGGCGACCCCGATCCGCAGCATAGGCGGCCATGCCGGCGACGGTGCCGAGCGATAGCGAATGATCACCGCCCATGAAGATCGCAAACCCTCTGGCAGCGGCGTCCTTGCCGGCGGCGGCCAGTGCCTCGGCCCAGGCGACCGTTTCGGACAGCGAATGCACCAGCGGGTTGGCACAGCTGACATTGCGTCCTGTGGCAGGGACAATATTGCCAACGTCAGATACCGAATGGCCGAGAGCTTCCAGCGTCTCGGCAAGCTCTGCAGTGCGGTAGGCGTCTGGACCCATCATGCAGCCCTTGCGCTTCTTGCCAGTATCTACCGGCGCACCGATTAGCAGGCAGTTTCGCTTTTCCATTCGCGTTCCTATTGTTTGAAGCTGTCCGAAGTGACTTTCTATCCAAAAGGTGATGGAAAACAGTGCCCATATAGGATATAAAGAAGGTTAATTTAACTAAACGAAAGGGATAATTCACAAAGTGGATATCGCCGATACTAAGATAGTCGCAGAACTTCGCCGTAACGCGCGCATTTCACTTTCAGACCTCGCATTGGTCGTCGGGCTTTCGCGTGTCACCGTACGTGCACGTTTGACACGGCTTCAGGCGGAAGGCGTTATTATTGGGTTCACGGTCGTCCTTGCCGACGACGTCCAGGAACATCCAGTGCGCGGGCTGATGATGCTGGGGATCGAAGGCAAGGGCACGGACCGGATTTCGCGCAGCCTCGGGGGTATTGCTGCGGTTCAGGCCATCCACTCAACAAACGGAAAATGGGACCTGATTGTCGAACTGGGAACCGAAACGCTTAAGGACCTGGACAAAGTGCTGGCCGAAATCCGAAAACTGGATGGGGTTTCGATAAGCGAAACCAGTCTGCTGCTTGCAACACAAATGACAACCAAGCGGTCACAAAGTGTGGAAACTGCATCCTCGTTGGATCGAAAATGACCGACGCCTTCATCGCAGCAGGTGTCCCGCAAGCCTTTACATATCTACAGGTCAACTTCGGTCATGATGGCTGCGTGTATCGCCGGTAAATCGCCGGGAAAGGGATGACAAATTTGCAGCTCTTGCCCATGCCACTGGGCAGCGCGGGCATGACCATCACCCAGTTGCCATCGCCTATACTCTGATCGAGACATGCAAGCTCAAGTGCGTAAACCCACAGGCTTGGCTTGCATGGGTGCTGGAACCCATCCAAGACCATCCCGCCCACCGCATCGGCGAGCTGATGCCGTGGGAGTAACAGGCCATCCTTGATGCCCAATAGGCCGAGGCCAAAGCAAAAACGTCGCGTGATTGGCCGAGTGTTGAAGCTTATAGTCCTTCTGACAAGACCAGCACATTTCTTCAGAGGGCCTTATCGGCTCCGGTTATTGGCACCGTGCCTCAAAATAGGTGCCGTCTCCGCGAGAATAGGTGCAAGCCTCTGATACAAAAGGGACAATAGAAGTCATAGGTCAAGTTGAGATGATTGACCGAAGCCTCCCCGCCATTGTTGTTTTGCCAGCCCGCACGGATAGCGAGCGACGTGATGCCATCCCCGTCAAGCCGGTTGAGTACCGTCTGGGTTTCCGCGCCCACCGTGTATTTCATTGACTGCCAGTAAGCCAAAATTATCGCCGCGATGACGGTGGTCGACCAGCAGCGATCTGATCTTGCGTTCGGGCATTCTCGCCAGCGCCATATGGACGATAGCCAAACGTCCACACATGGCAATGCCTGCCTATGACAAAATCACCAGCTCCCAATTCGCCGATGCAGTCTCAGTCACCGTGTTCAGGCGCGGGTTGCTTTCTTATCTGCCTTCGCCATCAGCTTTTTACGCGCAGCCTTCTTGGCCTTCTTTTTCATGACGGCTTTCTTGGCTCTTTTCTTGATAGCCTTTATTTCCTTGGCCGCCTTCTTGATCGCCGCCTTTTCCTTGGTTTTCATATTCTTAGCTGCTTTTTTGGCCGCAGCCTTCTTCTTGGCTTTGGCCTTTGCCTTCTTGGTGGCGGCTTTTTCGGCAGCCGAAACGCCCGCTATTTCTGGCACAAGAAGTAACTGGACCTTTTCGGAAGCGGGACTGGCCTTTGTGGGTTTGGCTTTCGCAGGGCTGACCTCACCGAACTGGCTTGCCGCCGCTAAAAGAGCTTTGGCCCTAAGCACGCCAATACCCGGGATTGTCGTCAATTGAGCAACTGAAGCTGCCGCAAACTGCTCCGCTGTGGTGATGCCAATCTTGGCCAATGCCGCAGCTAATCCTGGCCCGATGCCTGAGACGTTTGTAATAAGTGTCATTGGTCATTTATCCTTCTACTCAGAATGGCAGGGTTCGAAGAAGGGATGGCCGTTTGGCCACCCCCCCCTCACAGCGCACTGATTAGATCAGGTGGCTTTTTTCAATGCCTTCTTGGCAGCTTTTAACTTACCTAGCTGTCGCGCTACTTTGGACATACGTGCTTTGACTTCTTTTTTGAGCGCTTTTACTTTTGCTTTTTTCTTAGCCACGGGGACTTCTCCTACCTTCAAAAGGGTTTACTTGTCAGACCTATCGTCGTTCTCCTTGAGAAAATCACGGATAAAGCGCCGTATTTCGCGCGCAGCGCTCGTGTCGAGCGCATTGCAGAGCGAAACAAAACGATCCCTGTCAGACTCGGCAATTCTAATAATCAACTGACTGTCTTTCAGGTTCTTTTTCTTCGTTTTTTTCTTTTCGGCCAACTCGGTGTCTCACTTTATGAATATATAATGTTACTCTACTGTAGTTCGTTTGTATATACTTTATGAATCAAGGCTTCGGGCGCGTGTATCTAGCAAGCCTTTGATAAACGCAGGATGTTCACGGCCACCATATCCCCTGCTCCCAGCAACAATAAATGAAGACGATGACTAGGGTCTGGCCTCATGACCAAAACAAAACGGTTGCCGCGAGGGCGATGGCTGACAGGAAAATTATGGGGCATCTATCGTATCGGGTCGCGAGCCTGCGCCAGTCCTTCGACCGTCCCAACATGTTCTCAATCTTGTGGCGGCTTCGATAAATCTTGATGTCATGTGGGATGAAGGCTTTGCGGTTCCTGCGCGATGCGATGCAGGGTTCGATGCTTCTTTCCTTCAATCCTTCGCGGAACCAGTCGGCGTCATAACCCCGATCTGCCCGCATCCAATCCGCAGCAGGCAATGAGGGTAAAAGCGCCCGCGCACCGAGGTAATCGCTGACGTTGCCCGCTGTGAGGAATAGTTGGATTGGACGACCCGCCGCATCGGTTACGGCATGGAGTTTCGAGTTCAGTCCACCCTTGGTGCGGCCAATCAGGCGGCCACGCCCCTTTTTTTGAGCCCCATGCTGGAGACTGTTAGATGGGTCTTTAGATGAGTCACATCAATCATCAATGTCCCTGTTCCCTCCCCTTGAGCGGCCAGTTCGGTCGGGATGCGTGCAAAGACGCCCATGTGAGACCAACGGGCCCACCGGTTGTATAGCGTCTTATGCGACCCATAATCGGAGGGAGCATCACGCCAGCGCAGGCCATTCCGAATGACGTGGATGATGCCGCTGAGAACGCGTCGATCATCGACACGCGCAACACCCCGAGGCTTCGGGAACAGATGTTGAATGCGTTTCAAATCTGCTTCGTGAAGCCAGTAAAGATGCGACATGGACAGTCCTCCTGTCGCTATTGATTCACGAAGCCACAATGAATGGAATCGGCCAAAGCAATTTCTGCTCAGCACGCAACACCGATCATCCGACAAAAACTGCCAGATGACCGCAACGAGCCCTACCTGGAAGTGCTAGTTTTTCGCTGCGTGTCCTCGCAGCGCGAAAGATGCTGCAAGTGCGCGGCTCGCGGTGCTGCTGCGCGACAGAGAAACCGGCCATTCACGTGAAGCGCAGCGAACATTTGAACATCAACAACCGGTTCGCTGAACTGTCGTTGTTCGCGGCATCTGCACCAATGGCTGGTTTCGACCCGTTTCGAGCAATCACCGGATCGTCTGGCCCGGCGTTCTTTCGACATCTCAATCGGTGAAGCAACCAGATCGTCCTTCGGGCGCCGCGGGTCCGTCCGCGTCTTGGCACAAAACAACGGACCTGTGTGACTCATTGCCATATCCGGTGCCCGCCAGCGTCACCCGATCCGTGCCAGCAGGGCAAGGACATCCGAGCGGTGAAGTAGCCCGACCACCTTTGCCCCCTCGATGACCGGAAAGACACGGTGCGGGTAGGACACGAACATTTCTGCCACGCGAATGACGTCATCGCGGGCATCGACGCTGATGACGTCTTGCGACATGTGATCGGCGACGCTGCCGGTCCACTCTTGATAGTAACTTGCGTGTACCGCCGGTTTGAAACAGTCCTTCTGGGTCAGGATTCCGGCCAGTCGACCATCGTCGCCGATCACGGGCGCCGCTGCGGCGCGGGCTTCGACCAGTTGGGCGACCGCGCTTCGGATCGGCGTTTCGGGGGTGAGCGTCGGTATATCCTGGCGCATGATCGACGCCACACGATAGGCGGTCATTGATCCGCCTCCGCGGCGGCTGCGCGGCGGCGCAGCGGGCAGTTGTCGCACCGCAAAGCGTCGGGCAGGCCCGCGGACGCCCCGCAGCTTGCCTGCGCCGGTCCACGCCCCAGGGCAAGCCCGAGACCGAGCCCAGCGGCCGCAAGGCCGAATATCGCGATGGCGAGCAGGATTTCCATTATGGGCAGTCCTTTTTCATAGCAAAATGCCCTTGATCGCACCGGTTCTGATTTGCCGGAATGAGGCCCCATCCCGGACCAGAAAGAGCGCGTCAATCGCATGGTCGCTTGCCTGTGCGGGGCCATCCGTCGCCCCGGCTGCAAAGAGTGCGGTGGCCCAACCGTCGGCCATCATGGCCTCGTCCGCCAGAACCGTGACCGTTAGAAGCCCGGTGTCGGCAGGGCTCCGCGCCGCCGGATCGATGATGTGGCCGTAGACGCGGCCGCCCAGTTCGTAGCTTTGGGTGCGCTGTCCGGAAGTTGCCACGGCCCGCCCTGTCGGAAGCCGTATCATGGCGGTTGGAGCATGGTCCGGCAGTGGGTGCTGCACGGCGATCTGCCAGTCGCGGCCCGATGGGTGATGGCCAAGCGCTTTGAGTTCGCCACCGAGGTCGAACAACAGGTTACCAAGATTTGCCTGAGCGGCCAAGTCAACGGCCAGATCCAGTGCCCGGCCCTTTGCGATCCCGCACAGATCGAACGTCAGGTCACCCTGCGTCTTGCCGATGCGACCGTTACCGGCGGACAATCCGCGCCAGTTTGGCGTGGCGCCGCCCTCAATCGGTCCGAACCCCCATTGCGCCACAAGGGGACCGACGGTCGGGTCAAAGGCGCCGCCGCTTTGGTTTGCGAGGGTCAGGGCGTGATGTGCCACATGAATGATTTCCGCCTCCGCTGCCTGTGATCCCGCAGGGGCCGCGTTGAACTGGCTGACTGTGCTGTCTGGACGCCAAGGGGACATTTGCCGGTCGATGGTGGCGAATAGCGCCTCGATGTCGGGCTGGATGTTCATCAGGTCCACGACCGGCGGACCGACCAGCCGCCAGCCGGTGCCGAAGGCCGCCCCCGAAATGCCATCGAGGCCTTGCGCCCACCCGGTTCGGGGACACAGCAGCGTTGCCCCGATCAGGCCCAGAGCATGGCGACGTGAGGGGAAATAGGCGCGTTCAGTCATGTCTCAGCCTCCGAAATCGTCAAAGAAGATCGACTTTGGCTCTACGCCAAGCCTTTCCAGGGTGCCAAGGACCGCCGAGATCATAACCGGCGGACCGCACAGATAGTATTCGCAATCCTCTGGCGCGGGATGAGTGTTCATCTCGCGCCGCAGGATCTCGTGGATGAAGCCGGTCGCGCCGATCCAGCGATCGCCGGGGGCCGGATCGGACAGGGCAGGGGTCCAGGTGAAGGTGGCGTGCTTGGCGGCCAGCGCTTGGAACTCGGCGGCATAGAACAGGTCGGCCGCCGTGCGTGCGCCGTAGAAGTAGCGGATGGGCCGCGTCGTGCCGCGCCCAAGTTCCTGATGGATCATCGCGCGCAGGGGGGCCATGCCGACGCCGCCGCCGACATAGACCATCTCGCGATCGGTCGGCTGAACGTGGAAGTCGCCGAAGGGGCCAGAGGCGGCGACCGTGTCGCCCGGCTGCAACGCAAAGAGCCAAGACGAAACGATCCCCGGCGGCACGTCACGTTCGCGCCCGGCGGGGGGGACAGCAAGCCGGATGTTGAAGACAGCTTGGCCCACATCCTCGGGGCGGCTGGCAAGCGAATAGGCGCGCGTGACCTCGGCATCGGAGGCGAGGCTGAGCTTGCGCCAACCGGCGATGTCCCAGGCTTCGCAAAATTCCGGCAGCACGTCCAGCGTTGCAAAGTCGAGGCTGAAGGGCGGTGCTGCAAGCTGCATAAAATCGCCCGCCCGGAAGGTCGCCGGGATGTCATCGGGTAGGTCGAGCACGATCTCGCGGATCAGCGGTGCCAGCATTCGGGTGGCGGCGACGGTGCAGGTAAAGCCCGCCCCGGCGCTCAAGATGTCGTCAGGCACGTGCACGGCGCATGCGCCGCGCAGGGTCGCCTGGCAGGCACGGCGGACTTGCGTGCGCCGTTCGTGCGGCGAAAGCACGCCGCGTTCTGTCGCAATTGGTTCGCCGGCCCCCGTGCCCGTGACCGTTACGCGGCACAGCCCGCAGGTGCCAGTCCCTCCACAGGCCGCCGGTATCCGTATTCCGGCATCATGGAGCACCCCCAGAAGCTTGTCGCCACGCTTTGCCGCAAGGTGCAAAACGTCGTTCACGGTCACGTCGATCCCGCCTTGGGTAACCAGTCGGCGACGCACGACCAGAAGACCCGCGGCAAGTCCGACGACGAGTGCGGCGATGATCAGGCTGCCCAACATAATTTCGATCATGGTGCGGCCGCCATCTGTGCAAACGAGGCAAAGCCAAGAGACATCAGGCCGGCAAGGACAAAGGCGATGCCCAACCCCCGAAGCCCCGCAGGCAGGTCCGCATAGGCCAGCCGGGCGCGGATCGCGCTTAGCATAACCACGGCCACCGCAAACCCCACGCCGCTGCCAAGCCCGAAGATGGCTGATTGTCCGAGCGAATAATTGCGCTCGACCATAAAGAGGCTTCCGGCAAGGATCGCGCATTGCACGGTCAGAAGCGGCAGGAAGACACCAAAGGCCGCGTGGATCGCGGGGAAATAGCGATCGAGCAGCATCTCAAGCAGTTGCACGGTCGCCGCGATCACACCGATGAAGGCGATCAGGGACAAATAGGACAGGTCAAGTTCCGGCAGCCCCGCCCAAGCCCATGCCCCGGGGGCAAGCAGCCCCTGATAGATCAGGTGGTTGAGCGGCACCGTCACCCCCAACACACCCGTCATGGCGATGCCGAGGCCGAACGCGCTTTCCGTGCGCCGGGACAGCGCCAGAAAGGTACAAAGCCCCAGAAAAAGGGTCAGCGGCATATTGTCGACGAAGGCCGCGAACACAAAGAGGGACCACGCGTCGCTCATTCGGCAGGCTCCGGGCGGACGGGGGGCGTGTGCTCGGGCGGTTCGATCTGTTCCGCTTTGATCGAGCGGACGGCCCAGACAAGGCCCCCGAGAAGGAAAAAGGCTGACGGCGCGAGCAGCATCAGGCTCAGGGGGGTGAACCAACCGCCCTCAGTGGCGAGCGGCAAGACTTGAGCGCCAAACAACTGCCCCTTACCAAAAAGCTCCCGCGTGGCCCCGATCACGATCAGGACCAGCGAATAGCCCAGCCCGTTGCCAAAGGCGTCGATCATTGCCGGCAGCGGCGCATGATGGCGGGCAAAGGCCTCGGTCCGGCCAAGGACAAGGCAGTTCGTGGTGATCAGCCCGACATAGACCGAAAGGGCGCGGCTGATATCGGCAAAGAAGGCTTGCAAGACCTGATCGATCACGATGACCAGAGAGGCGACGATCACGATCTGCACGATCAGCCGGATGGTGTCGGGGATGTGCCGCCGGATCATGCTGATGATGCCCGCAGCCAGCGTCAGCACAATCGTCAGCGATATCGACATGGTCAGCGCTGTGGCCAGCGTTGTCGTCACCGCGAGCGCCGAACAGATGCCGAGGATTTGCAACGTCACCGGGTTTTGCCGGATAAGCGGATCGGTCAGCGTTGCCCAGAAATCGGTCCGTTCGGCCATGGCTCAGAACTCTCCGCGCTCAATGGCATCTAGAAGGGGGCCGTAGCCGTCCGGACCAAGCCAGAAGCGCATCATGCGGGTGACCCCGTTGCCGGTGCGCGTGGCCCCGGTAATGCCGTCGACCTCATGGGCGTTCGTCGCACGGCCACGGGCGACGCGGAACCTGACCTCGCCGGTGTCATCACGAATTTCTGTGCCGGGGAAGCTCGCCTGCCAAGCCCGCTCCTCGATCCGACCGCCAAGGCCGGGGGTTTCGGAATGGCCGGTGATCGTGATCCCGGCGATCGTTTTCATGTCTCCCTGCAGGGCAAGGATCGCGTCGATCCGGCCACCGTAGCCCTGTCCTGTGACCGGCAGCAACGCGAGCGAGACGTCTTCCCCATCCCGCAACAGGAAAATCTGCACGTAGTCCGGTCTTTGGCCCAAACCGGCCACGTCCGCCTCGGCGTCCAGCGCGGTCCAGTTGGCCGGATCGGCAAGTGCTGTATCCAGGGTCCCGGAGGTCACGTCTTGCGCTGCACGGCCGCGTTGCAGGTCGATGATCACGGTCGACAGCGTGCCCCCGGACTGTTCGAGAAGGGCGGCCATGCCGGGGATGCTGCTGACGAGGTCCGCGATGCGGGCCTGCTCCTCTGCGGCGCGGTTGGCCGTCTGAATTGGGCGCAACAGGACCGTTGCGCCGCTGACCAGCAGGGCGCAGACGACGGAGACGAGGAACGCCACGATGACCGTCTTGGTCCGACTTTCGTTGGGCAGTGCCAAGAAACGGCGCCACGGGTTCCAGTCAGTTTCGGCCATGACGCCTCCTCCGTTGGGCAATCCAGAGCGCCAGTGCGATTTCATCCAGAAGCGGCGTTGCAAGCGAGGTCAGAAGGGCCGCCGCGACCGCAATTTGCACCGGCGCTGCCCCGCTCCAACCGGTGGCGAACAGGATTATCAGGCCCGCGTAGAGTGCACCATTCAGCCACCGGCCAAGGGTCGTCGCTGCACTTGTCACCGGATCGGCGACGAGAAGCACAAGGACAAGTCCCGCCGCAGGCCATACGCTGTCGGGGAGAACGCCAGTGCCGGTCCCCGCCGCCCCGACCAGCACTGCCGCCACCAGAACAGCGGCGGGCATCGCCCCCGTTGCAACCCCGATGAGCGCCGCCGGGATCGCGGCCCAGACAACCGGGTCGTCGAAGACCGGCCATGCAAAGCCCGGAAAACCAAAGCCGAGGAACGACAGCGCCACGGTTGCGGGGTGGACGACATTCCGGCCCCAACCACCGAAGACAAGCTCGCCCATCACTGCTCCGAAGCTGATGCCAAGAGCAAGCCGGACTACGCCTAGACCTTCGGGGGCCAGTATCGCGACGGCCAGCGCCGTGGCCACCGCCGCAAACGACGGTGGCTGCGCACGCGCCAGCATGAAGATCAGGTGCCAGACGGCAAGGACAAGCAAGGCAAGTCCAAGGCGCACGAAGGCCTCCGCGCCGCCGTAGAGCAGCCAGAAGAGCGCCAGTGGCCCATAGGCGGCTAGCAGCATCAGGGCGACAGTTTCGCGGTTCCACAGACCTCGGGTCATGCCGCGAACTCCGTCCGAATCCGGTCGAGCATGCCGCGCAGAAGCTCCGCCAACTGCGCCTCGCCGCCGAGCACGTAATCGGCGAGCCCCAAATCCTCTTCCAGCAGCGAAAGGACCCCGAGTTTTATCGCCATCTCATCGTCGCCCGAGCTGAGCGCGCGCACAAAAGGTGCGGCGGGAAGTGCGGCACCGAACGCCTGGGTCAGGGCCGCCGTGGGTATGACTGGCGTTGGCAGGCCCGACCGCGTCAATGCCGAGACGAGCCAATGTGGGGACTTGCCGCGATTCTGCCGGGGCAGAACCGTCACCTGCCGGTGACGTGGGGCAAGCCAGTTGGCCTCGTGCCCGTCCAGCGGTGAGCCTGACGTAAGCACATGCGCACCGGGCGTCACGATGCGCCGCGTCAGCTCGCGCAGGTCGGCACCGGATTGCGTGTGGATCAATCTGCCCTCGCGCAGCGCCGACCCGGCCACGCGCACCAAGCGGGTCATCGGCAGGATGCCGGTTTCAAGAAGGTCGCCGAGTGCGGCGACATCCTCGGCGTGGAGGTCCCAGATCGGGGTCTCAATCGTGGCGGGCGCGAGATCGTGGATACGAATGCCCGCAGAGCCCTGCGGGTGGCGGGGCCCGCAATCGACGGCGCGCACCCGCCCGTCGCCAAGCCCGCGGTCGAACAGCGACGGTCCGGGCTGTTGGCAAACAAGAACAGGCCCATCGGTCAGCATTGTCAGGGTGTGTAAACCCCGCGCGAATGCGGCCTCGCGGTCCTTGAGGGCGTGGCGGGGATCCGGGGCGAACGGGCGTGTGTCGGTGGCCATGACGATGATGGCAGCGGGGTGTTCGGCGTCGGCGGGCATTCTGCCGAACGGCCGCCGTCGCAATAGGGGCCAAAATCCGGCGGTCTGCATCAGGCGACGCAGACCTTGTTCGGTCGTCGCATCTGCGACGTCGTGGGTCAGCACGTCGCCACCAGTTTCGCGGAACAACACGATTTCGGAGAGCTTGCGCCCCGGCTGAAGGGCAATCCGTGCAACGCGCCCGGGCATCGGGGCTACGAATTGCACATCAGGCGTATCGCGCAGGCAGGCGACAGGCGCGCCCTGCCGGACAAGCGCGCCTTCCTCGACAAGGGGTGTCACACGCAGGGTCAGGCCCGAAGATGTGCGGATCGCCGCCTCTTGTGTGATGACGTCTTCGGGATAGGTCATGCCGACAGGTGGCGACGGAATTGGGAGCGTCAGACCTGCGCCGAATACAAGATCGAGCATCGTGTCTCTCCTTCGCCGAACCCCGCCTGCGGACCGCAGGAATTAGGGAAATG
This sequence comes from uncultured Boseongicola sp., assembly GCF_937988555.1. Lineage (NCBI taxonomy): Bacteria > Pseudomonadati > Pseudomonadota > Alphaproteobacteria > Rhodobacterales > Paracoccaceae > Boseongicola > uncultured Boseongicola sp. The sequence goes on from NZ_CALJXO010000271.1 coordinate 15,197, forward strand.
GTGAATTTTCTGTGAAATGATAACATGCTTGTGATAGTAAGAAAGGGCCAGATTTTGACGTGCAGTGGAGGCAACCTGTGATGAACGCTACTCGAATACCTATCTTTCTACTCGCGCTTCTGACGACAATCTTCATTTTCTCCGTCGCTCGCGTGGTGCTGAGTGAGAGCGCCGAGCGCGAGGTCGAGGTTCCCTTTGCGCTGCCGCAATCGGGCCCGTTCACCCCGGCGGATATCGAGGTCAAGAACAGCCAGGCGATCGACGACTGGTTCCGTTCAGCCCACGCAGATGCGGCGGCCGAGGCGTTCCGGCATTGGGACGAAGACGAGGAAATCCGCCCCGCCTGCGCCACCTGCCATTCGGGCGAGGGGTTCCGGGCCTTCCACGGGCTTGATGGCAGCGAGCCGGGCGTGGTCGAGGGGCCAATTGATACCGGTGGCGTGGTCGATTGCGGAACCTGCCACAATGCGGGTCTGGCCGAGATCACGGCGGTGAGGTTTCCCAGTGGCCTGATGCATCCAGTTCAGGGGGTTGAGGCCTCCTGCATGACCTGCCATCAGGGCCGAACGGCTGGCGTCAATGTCCGCGAGGCGATTGCGGGGCAGGACGACGATGCTACGAACCCGGAGCTGCGTTTCATCAATCCACACTATGCCACGGCGGCGGCAACCTGGCTTGGCGGGTATGGCGGCGCTGGGTATCTCTACGAGGAACGTGACTACTCCGGTCGCTTTTTCCATGCCCGACCGGTTTCGACCTGCAATTCGTGCCATGAGCCTCACACGCTTGAAGTCGCGTTCGAGCCCTGCCTGACCTGCCATCAGGCCGACAGCCCACAAGACATCCGCATTTCGCGGCAAAGCTATGATGGCAGCGGCAACACTTCGGTCGGCATCCGGTCGGACATTCAGGCAAATGCCAGATTGCTTCTGGAAACGGTCAAGTCCTACGCCGCCGACGTCGCGGGCGCGCCGATGGTCTACGATGGGACGCAGTATCCCTATTTCTTCTCGGATGCGAACGGCGACGGTGTCATCGACGTAAGCGAGGATCAGGCCGTTGCTTACAGTGCATGGACGCCCCGCAGCCTGCGCGTCGCCTATAACTGGAAGCTGGTGACAGCAGATCCCGGCAGTTACGCCCACAATCCGCATTACGCGCTGGAGCTTCTCTATGACTCAATCGAAGATATCAGCGCACCTTTGGGCATCGACATGGAGGATCTTGATCTTCTGCGGTAGCCGGTCACCGGGGGCGGCTTGCCGAACCTGCGTGCATCCCATGGCATAGGGGCCGCCGGGATTGGAATAGGCATTGCTGCTGACCGGAGGAATTCGGCAAATGGAACAGCGTGTTCAAGCGGTTCCGCAGGTGTGAAGTGGTCCGGCAAATTTGGACAGCGTGCTAAGGTGTATCCAACACGAACGAATGGATACGAGAATGACGAAGCGACGGAACTTTTCAGACAAGTTTAAGGCCAC
>NZ_CALJXO010000272.1:0-14274 GCF_937988555.1 uncultured Boseongicola sp.
TGTCGTCGCGCAAGACAAAGAGAAAATCGACCGCGCTCGTGACGTCGCCGATTAAGTCAACCCGTTGCGCAGGAGCGATTTGGAAATCTTCCAGAAGACGCGGCTTGGCCAAGGGCATGCCATCAAGCGCAACAACCTGCGCCGATAGCCCTTCGATCCGAATAGGAAATATGCGCGCAGTCGCCGTATTGATCAATCTCAGCCTTATCCGGTCACCCAAGCGAACACTGTCTTGTGAAGGAAGGATTTTCGCGTAGTTGCCCATCCGACCGGCATGGGAAAAGTCGTGCATATTGCCGAAACCACCCACGAGCGCGCCGGTTTCTTCGATGCGCCAATCATCCAGCATGACAGTGATATCATGGTCAACCCGAGGCGGGTTGGCCTCTTCAACGATAAGCGGGCCGTAGAGCCCCTTCGCAACCTGCTCCCAAGACCGATTGTGAGAATGATACCAAAACGTACCTGCATCCAGTGTCTTGAAGCGGTAGTCAAAGCTTTCGCCGGGTTCAACCAACGGCTGGGTCAAGCCGGGAACGCCGTCCATCGCGTTCTCCAAGCGAATGCCGTGCCAATGTACCGATGAGCCTTCATTCGTTTTGTTGTCGAACCGCAAGGCCAACGTATCTCCTTGGCGCACGCGCAGCTCCGGTCCTGGCGTTGAACCGTTATAGCCAAGCATATCGGTAGCACCATCGCCCTCAGGGAGGATTTGTGCCTTTACCTGTTCAGCACGCAGCACTGACGGGCTAGACAACCCAACTTGTGGCAACGTGAGGGCGGCTCCGGTACTCAAAATAAACGTGCGGCGATCCAATTTCATCTCCCGACACCTATTCTCGATATGCTTTATGACAAGCGTGACAACTTGCGCCTAGAGACTTCATGGCAATTCCTAAATCGGCTTCGCTTGCAATGGTTGTGGATAGACCAGCCGCGATTCCTTCCAGGTTTTGTGATTTCTTCACAAAGTCATCAAAGTTCGTCCATATCTCAGCCTTTGCTTCGGACTTTGGATCATCTTCATCTGCTTCAAACAATACAGGCGTGCCCGCCGCGTGTTTAGCAATGCCCGCAGCAGCGGCCCTTGCTGCAGTTTGATCAAATACTGTTACGCCCTTGGCCATAGTTCCCAATATCTTCATCTCCGCACCGATACCGCTCATCGCGTCCATACGTGCCTTTACAGCTGCATTCTTTACGCCGGAATGGGCAAAGGCAGCACCGGCGAAAAGCAAAGCTACACAAAGAATGGTGTTTGTTCTCATCATAATTTTAAAATTTCCCTATTACTCTATGCCGTTGGCGCGTTGCATCTCGCGAACATATGCGACGATCATCTGAACATCACCGCGCGTCAAACCTTCGACCGGCGGCATACTTCCAAAAGGCCAATGGTGGGCGCGTACGCCGTTCGCCACAGCGCGCTGGAACGCCTCGTCACCATGATGCGAGGGTTCATAGAGGACGTGAACCAATGGCGGGGCCACTTCAAGTTGACCAACAGCGTTTACGCCGTGACAAGATGCGCACACCGCTTCAAATGCTGCTTTCCCGATTTGGGCGTTCGCCGATAGCGTTTCTGGAATGACGACTTCGACAATTGCCGGATTGGGTTTGCTTGGAATCTGAGACACTTGCTCTTCAGGCCCTGCAAGAAACCAATAGGCTAGAGCCGTCACACCGATGAGAATGAAGGCAACTTGTACTGCTCGCATGTTAAATTTCCGGTATTTTTTTCTTCTTGGAGCCTTCAGTGGGGGGAAGGTCAAGCAGGGATTTCTGACACTTTCGTGAGCATCCAGATTGCCATGCCCGCCATCTTACAATTCTACGTGGAGCCCACTAAAGCGGACATTGTGGAAAACAGAACAAGCGGCAGCTTGTCCCGCATTGTGTGAATTCGCCCATCGGAAATTTTGCAGTTGCAGCGAAAGTCCGGTCCGAAGGGCCGCACCGCGGCATGACGGAAGGCAGTTCAATGTCCGTAATGGGCCGTTCACAGCATCGGAGCCCCAAGAATTATCGTCGAGTGTGGCGGTGCGGTGAATGTCAACGGTGAGCCCTATGCGTGCCCGCCGGGATTAAGTCACTGGCACTGAACCGAAAACAGTGATGATATTTCGCTTTTGGTAGTCCTTGATGGGCAATTGACCTCCGCAGGACTGACAAACGCGCCTGTAGCGCACCCAGAGATCTAACTCCCGCTGAACAACAGCTTTCTGGATCTCGGCCATAACCGTTTTGCCGTCGTCAATTGAGAACCCGATGCGGCCATCCGTCAACTCGTCGAGATTCTTCTCAACAAGAAACTCCTTCCGGTACTCTTCTCCCGTCGGATCAACTGACTCAACTGTGATGCGCCAATGCATATTCACCTCCATCTTTGTCCCAAAGCGGAAGCATCCCACTGTCCGAACAAAAAGACAGCCCAGACAATTGAACGGTCTCGACACAAGGCTAGCAACGCCGGGTTGGGCTGTTGCCAAGCCGACTCACCTTTTACACTTATTGCGTTTGTTTCTTTTATTACACTTGTGATGGCGGGGCCAGTAGCCATATAGTTCAGGTGTCACAGGAGGGAACATTGGCATGACAGCGACAGCATCAGACGTCGCCCCGAACGAAGTTCAGGGGCTAAAGGACCGACTCCCGACCGCTGCGGAGATTGACAGCGCAGCGCATGCCGCGACTGCCATCGCGGTTGCAATGGAGCTCGACGGAGGCTTGAAGATCTCTGGCGAGAATGGAGATGCTGTGCACATTGCTCCTGCGGTCGGTGAGCTGATTATTGAACTGCTTGGCCATGTAAGCGCTGGAAACATGGTTACGCTCGTTCCGGTCAGCGCAATGCTTACGACCCAGCAAGCGGCTGACATTATGAACGTGTCTCGCCCCCACCTAACCAAGCTTCTCAAGCAGGGCGAGATTAAGTTTGAAGAAGTGGGAAGGCACCGACGGGTCCCGCTTCTAGCTCTGATGGAATACCGAGAAAACAAAGCAAAGCGGCAAGAAGAGGCTATGCAGAAGCTTTCTCGCCTTGGCCAGGAGTATGACCGGGCGTGAGCCATATCGCCAACCCATTCGTCATCTTGCTTGACGCGAACGTGATGTATCCCTTTCGAACACGGGATGTACTCCTCACGTTCGCGCAGCAGGGTCTTTTCCGGGCGCGGTTCACCGAACAAATTATTGACGAATGGACTAGAGTCTCATCAGAAACAAACCCGATTTGGAAGAAAGTGTGATGGAGCAAGCCGCAGCTGTTCGCGAAGTGTTCCAAGAGTGCTTTGTGACGGGATATGAACCGCTCATCGAAGGACTGGAGTTGCCGGATCCGGACGACCGTCACGTCCTCGCGGCGGCCATCAAATGCTCTGCCCAGATTATTGTGACGGAGAACCTAAAGGACTTCCCACCCGAAGCCTTGGAAGAGCACGGCATTGAGGTCTTGGGAGTCGACGACGCCCTAGTCAATACGTTCGATCTCTTCCCCATCGAAGGCGCTAGGGCATTGAGGACAGTCAGGCAGCGCTACAACAACCCACCGTTCAGGCCGTCAGAGTTTCTCTTAGACCTCACCAAATCTGGCATGCCAAAACTTGCAGCAATGGCCCGTTCTGCGATCGAGTATCTCTAGCCCGAATTATTCACCAGGCTCCGGCTATTTCCTTCCGGCGCGCTGAATTGGCCGGGTTGACGGCGTCGTTTTGAGCTGAGTTTGGGGTATGCGTTAAAGGTTGGTATCAGGGGGCGTTCGGGCGGCTGATGCCGCGTTCCTCATGGGCTCTGTGCGTTGATACACCCCAGCATCAGGACCAGCGTTGCCCGGTGCGGGCAAGCTGTCGGCAGTGCGATGCTTATGCGGGATTTCAACTGCCTGACGCGCACGGCGATCTTCAGGAACGTGCGTCGAGGAGTTTCAAAAGTTGCGCTGCGCCAGCGCGAGTGCCTTGGGGCTGCGCCGCGCAATTTCAGCAGCAACCAGTAGGCACCGGTGTGCAGAAACAGCCGGAACTGGTTGGCCTCCCAGCGATGGCAGGAAGTGCGGTCGGATTTGGTGTAGAGTTTGTGGTCCTTGATCAGGTTTTCCATTTTACCCCGAGCGCAATAGACCTTTTCATAAAGATGTTTGCTGCGCCCGCCCAGGTTGGTGACGATGAAGCGCACATCAGTTCCTTGTCGGGAAGCCTCGACGCGGGCAATGACAAGGCGTTCCTTCGACCAGCTTCCGGCCCCGTACCGGGTCTGGAAAAAGCGGCGGAGTTTTTCCTTGTTCCCACGCCTCCAGCGTGTTGCCACATCTTTGCTCCAGGGGGCCGAGAGCGACTTCAGCCTGCTGTTGCCCGCTCCCGGCGAATGCACGCATTCGCCTGCCGCCAATGGAAAGGCCGAGGATATAGAAGCAGCCCTGTTGTTCCAGAAATTCCATGACTTCTGGTGTTCCATAGTGCCCGTCGCCGCGCACCGTTATGGCAACATGAGGCCAGTTCCGGCGGATACGCCGGATCACGTGACGCAGAACCATCGCAGCCTCTGCACCGGAAGGCCGCTTGCCCGGGCGCAGCAGAAAACACACCGGTCTGCCCGTGGCAGCGTCATAAATGTGGATCGGCTGAAAGCAATACCCCCGCGCATGGGTATTGAACAGCGACAGTTGCTGATCGCCATGGGTCCGGTCGGGCGTGTCGTCGATATCGAGCACAATGTAGCCCGGAGCCGCCCGGAAGCTGGCGCAGAACAGATCAATCAGCTTGAGCCCCATTCGGGCCAGATCGCGCCAGGACGGGGTGTTCTCCAGCCGCGACAGGGTCGGCTGGGAAGCAAGAGCGGGGCCACTGTCCGGAAGGCGCTCGCAAGCGATCTTGAAGGCTGGGTCATGGCGCAACGCATCAAGATCCTCGCAGTCCTCGTAACCGCAGGCAATCGCAAACATGCGTTCACGGATCATCGTTGTGTGATCGTGGATCGTGCGCCCCGGGTCGCGCGCATCGTGCAGGCAGGACGCCAGCATGCCGGAAAAGTTCACTTCCCGTTCAATCTCACGCAGCAACAGCACGCCTCCGTCAGATGACAGAGCGCCGCCATCAAAACGGGCGTGTATGTCGTGTCGTTTGACAGGTGACAGGCCAGGGAGGAATAGCGTATCGTCTTTCATGGCGGGCTGGATTTTCTGCTGGAGGTGAGTGATCTTGTTCAACACCAAAATCATACGCTATTTCAACAGCTTGATCTACGCCCGCCAACCAATTCACGCCGTTTCATGAATAATTCAGGCTAGATGTTGTCGTCGGTAAGGTTGAGAATGCCAACATGAGCCGGCGCTTCGGTCTTGTGCAGCATGCCGCCAGATCTCCTGCCAAGCAACTCCGACATGACCTGAACACGCAAGGCTGGGACGGTCAGAGCAAAGTGACCGTGATTTCAGACGGGGAACCAGCCCTGCCAAATCTTGTGCGGCGCGCAGTTCAAGGTCCCGTCACCCACATCCTCGACTGGTGGCATGTCTCGATGCGGGTTCAACATATCGAGAACGCCGTGCGAGGACTTTTGCAAGCGAAGGAGTTTTCCGGGTTGCCGCAACTCTTCGAGCGACCGGCAGAGACTCTGCGCTGGTATTTGTGGCACGGCAAAGTGATGACGGCTGCGACAATCCTCAAGGTTCTAACAATCGACTGCGGCCGTTTGCACGCCGAAACTAAAGACCTGCGAGACGCGGTCCGGCGTGTTAAAGCGCGGTGCCAGGAACTCTATTCCTACCTTTCCAACAACTTCGACGCGTTGGTAAATTATGGTCACCGATATCGAAACGGACTTGCGGTCTCGTCATCCCGCGCAGAAGGTTGCGTCGATGACATCGGAAACACTCGCATGGGTAAACGGCGGCGCATGCGATGGTCTCCGCAGGGTGCGCATCGCGTCGCCATCACAAGAGCCGCAGTCCTTGACGGCAGACTAACCGTTTCAAAAATGGCCGCTTGAACACCAAGTTTTGCCCACTCCCAGGCAAGTCAGACCAGTCAGAGCAGTCTGGCTTCGCGCAGTTCGCCGCACTCGCTGGATAGGTGTGTCCGCTAGTAGAGCTACCCTCGCCGAAGCGGAAACTTTGCGACACTACCACCCCAACTACCAAACTGACCTCCCCTGGCGCGCCCGCCAAACTATACCGAGTGTCTTCAACACCGTTTCGCATCAACCCTTTATCTGCTCATTTACTATCATATATGACAGATAATACAGATTAATTGGTCATATATGACTACATTTCAAACGCTATCGCCATCTGATCATTGACAAAGGCTGACTCATAGTCGCGGGCCAGCGCGCCCGATACACCCACCTGGCGGAGCGCTTCTCGCCACCCATCCGAAATACGCTGCGCCATGTTATGGATCATCTCGCGCGCCTCAAGCTCGGGAATCTCGAAAAATTCGCAAACTTCGAACGCGAGCTTGATCGATCGATCATGGACACCGCCTTGTAGGATGGCCGTCTCAAGATGTGGGTTGCGATCCGGCGCTGGGTTCACGTCAAAAACCGGCGAAAGACGCCATTGCCCCGCTCCCACATAGAGGAAGCCATGGTTTTTCAGGTGATCGTCCTTATTGGAAACAAGGATGGTGAAAATCAGACGCCTATAGAGTTCACGGAACTCGGCCATAGGTTCCGATGAATAGGACCGCATGAAATCGACAATCTCTGTATAGGAACCCAGCTCAGCCCCCGTCTTGCCGAGGGCCGTGCGAGCGGAGATATAGGGAATCCGTGTGGCCCCGCGCCGGTCGAACCGCTGGATCAGCGCAACCGGGAACGGCGTGTCCACCAGTTCCAACCGTGTCGCGGGAGTGCGGATTCCGCAGGCCGCCGCTAAGCGCAGCGTCGCGACCTCGACGCGCTCGATCGGTTGTTGGTCGTGGACCGAGGTAAACTTTGCCAGCCATAGCGCATCGCCGTCCCTGACATTTGCCTTTGGGCGAGCGCCACCGGAGCCGCCCGCGCCGGCTAACGCTTGCATTTCCTCCGGCGAGACTTCCTTTCCTTGCTCATAGGCTCGCGCAATCCCGGTGATAGTTTCAAGATCGACCAGTCGCGGAATGGCGTTGGCCGCCTTGCCGTGAATAACCTCGCCATTGTCATCTAGAAAGCGCAACGCGCCTTGCCTGCAGGCATCGCCGGAAAGCGTAAGATACTCGAATTCGTTGAGGCCATTTCCATAGGCACGCTCGAGCAGTCTGCGTCCCCAAGCATCTGGAGCCGCATCGGCAAAAACTCCCGCCAAAGCGTCGCGCATATTACCCGGCTGGCCCGATGTATGAAACGGACCGGCTTCAAATGAATAATCCGGCTGGATGGCGAAGCCGCGAGGATTCTCGATCCAAACGGGAGCATACATGAAGGTCGAAAATTGCCGTGGCCCGGCATGTGTAAACCGCAACTGGCCCACGCGTGTTCGGCTCTCACCAAGTACTACATCCGCAACAAAGTCAGTCATCAAAACGAAGCTCCGTCGGGGTCCACAACATCCTGACGTTCCAGGGAACCTTCAGATTGAACCTTCTGTTTCCGGAGCTTGGCCGCAAACGAGCGCCCTCGGCGCGGGCCCTGCTCAGTCGTCAGCGCCAGCCCAAGATCATCTTTGCGGACGTCGATGAGGTCGGCGAGGCGTTCCAGCAGGCCTAGGACGACCAACACATCGGCAAGTGTCCCTATGGCGACGCCGGGCTCCCCCCTTTCGAGGCGTGCAATAGAGCTTGGTGATGTTCCAGCGCGAACAGCGAGATCGGCTACGGCGATACCCCGCCGCAACCGCGCGCCTCGGACATCCTGGCCCAGCCTTTCAAGAGCTGGCTTCGACTTGGGAGAGCCCATCACAATCTTTCATATCTGACGCATTAACGCACTTTAAACGTCATATATGGATATTTATGGTCTTGCCTGTCAAGCGGCACGCAAAACTGGCCCCCTGCGGGCGTGGTGGATGGTCCCTGTCCAGACCGCAGCGCAGTTCTGCAAATCCAGAAGCACCGCACAAGACTATCAGGCGCTTCCTCTTAAGCGATACTCGGACAGGCGGTTCATTGCGCCGAAGTAATCCCAGCATCCACCAACCCCTCCTTGTCCGGCAGGTCGCGCAAGTTTTCCAGCCCGAAGGCCACCAGAAAATGTTCCGTCGTCACAAAGGTATAGGGCGCGCCTAGCCGCGGGCTTCGCGGCCCCGTTCCGATCAGGCCGCACGCATGCAGTCGACCGATCAGGTCGCGGCTGATTTCTTTGCCAAAGATGTCCTTCAGCCCATCGCGAGTGGGGAGTGGGCAAAACTTGGTGGTCAAGGGCGTTGTTGCACAGATCAACTGCGGCTCTGAACGCGCCCTACGCGAGGCGGAATTCAGGCGGTGCGTTCAAAACTGGGGCGACCGAGCCAGGTCATTCGGTTGAGAACCCGGACGCCAATCTTGGCTTCTGTTTTCTGATTTTCGAACGTCCGCGCCTTTAGCTTGGGCCCGACTACATTTTTCCAGCGGCCCATTTGCGTCTCGATGCGGCTGCGCCGGTTGTAGCCGGAGGTCTTCTGCCAGGCCATCCGTCCGTGTGCGTGTATCACGGCAATATGGCGATCGCGAACGGTCGGATCCTGCGCTGCGTTCGGGCTGAAGCTCGCGTTTTTGGGAGGCGGGATCGCAATCTCAAGCGTTGTGCCAAAGCGTTCGGCGAGAAGGTCACGCGTAGAGCTGCCGTCGAAAGCCCCATCTGCGAGGAATAGGTCAACGGGGGCATCGATTTGATCCAACAGGTCCGGAAGCGCGGTCGGATCGCCTACGTCATCCGTAGTGAGATCGGAGCAGACGATCTCGCCACTGACAAGATCAAGACCGAGGTGCAGCTTGCGCCAAGAGCGCCGTTTGCGGCTTATTGCATGCTATTTCTCAAGCCATTTCTCACCCGGCAGGCGCAAGCGCAGCATGCTGCCGAGAGGGCACCCTCGCCGAAGACCTTCAGACCAGTGCTATCAACTGCCAGATGGATTGCGGCTTGGCTGTCGACCCTTGGCTTTGTTTGCAATACCAGGCCGCCGCCACGGCGAGATAGGGTTGAGAAATCTGGCACTGCGATGTTAACCCCCAACAGCCCCGCAATTGAGCGCATCAAGCCTTGGGTCTGGCGCAGCGGTTGGCTGAAGACCACGCTAAGCGTTAGACAAAGTTCAATCGCTAGATCCGAGTAACGCAGCTGTCCGCCACGCGTCGTTCGGCGCGGTGCCGACCACAGGCCAAGCGCGTCTTCGCTGATCCAAACCGTCAGATCACCGCGCCGTCGCAGGCCTTCGTTGTGCTCAGACCAGTTGGTCACGCGGTGCTTTTGCTTCGGGATATTGTCGCGACGATCGGCGTTGAACTTGTGCGGCATCTACAGAATCCTGAAGGGAACAGTCCGCATAAGTATTAGCGGAGGCGCGATCCCTGTAACAAGGCCGGTTGGCAGCGGGCTTTGGACTGGTTCCCTATTGCGCTAGGAATCCACCGTCGATTGGAAGACAATGGCCGGTGACCATCGCCGATGCTCCGCTTGCCAAAAATAAGACGGCCGCAGCGACATCCTCGGGCTCGGCCAATCGCCGCAGGGGCGTCATGTTGTAGATTTTTTCCATCACATCCGGTTGATCGAGCAGCGGCTGAATGAACGGGGTCCTGACATATGTTGGCGCGATTGCGTTCACACGGATGCCACTCGGGGCCCATTCTACGGCCAGTGCTCGGGTCATGTTGACGATGGCGCCTTTTGTCGTCTGATAGGACACATTTGGATACACGCCGCCGCCTGACAGGCCCATGATGGAAGAAGTCTGGATAATGCTGCCCTTGATCCCTGCCGCAATCATGTGACGTGCGGCGACGCGGCTGGTCAGGAAGCTGCCGGTCATATTCACATCAACCACCTTATTCCAGTCTGCCAGTGGCAGATCGACCGCTTCGCGCCGGATGGCGATACCTGCGCAATTTACAAGGATCGATGCGGTGCCCTGTTTTTGAATCACATCGAAGGCCGCCTCGACCGAGGTTTCGTCCGCCACGTCTACTTCGACACCAAAGGCGTTCGGAATTGTCGCGGCGGCTTTGTCAGCGTTGTGTCTGTTGATATCCAGAATGGCTACACGTGCGCCGGCTTCTGCCAGCATTTTGGCTACGGCCAGACCGATGCCGCTGGCACCGCCTGTCACGGCTGCAATGTCACCATTCAGTTTGAGCATGGACCCCATGGGTTCCTCCCCTGATGCGGATGTTATTCAGATCCGTCAGAGGGAGTCGAGGTTCAACGCCTCAAACGATCCTATCAGGGCTTCCTCGCCGCGCTGGCGCTCAGGCAGATGTTTGTCGATTGATTGCTCGGGTGGGCATTGTCAGAAGGATATCGGTTGAGACGGGCAGGGTAGTTTCGTAGTTTTGTGGCATGAACAAACCTGACCCCTTCAAGTACTTTCACAGCAGCCTTGAAATCATTCGCCTGGCGGTCATGATGAACGTTCGCTTTCCACTTTCGCTCCGAAACGTCGAAGACCTGCTGCACGAGCGTGGGATCGAGATCTGCCACGAAACGGCTCGATTTTGATGGAATAGATTTGGCCCGATGTTTGCTGCCGAAATCCGTAGAAACCGGGCGAGCTGGATGCGTGGCTATTCGAATCGGCCTTGCCATCTGGACGAAGTTTTCGTGAAAATCAACGGCGAGACGTGGTTTGTCAGAATAAACTGATCCTGTAAGTTTCGACATAGGAATTTTAGTGATGATCGCCGTCACCTACTTGGATGTAGTTAAGCAAATAGGAAAAATTTAGGTCTGTGCCAGAGCAGAACGGGCGCAAACTCTTCTTCTGACAACACCGTTTTTGTCAAGACAACTGCTATTGGTCTGAGAGCGTTTTGGTCCTGGACGTTGCTATACAGCTGCCGCTTGGGTGGTATCCGCAATGGCTGATATGAATGCAGAGAACAGCTCGCCCTGCGAACTTATGCGTAGCTTTGCATACACGTTTCTTCGATGAATTCTGACTGTCCCCGTGGAAATGCCCAACAACTTGCCAAGGGCGTCGGCGGAATGGCCGCGCAGGGTCAACTCGACGACTTCGCGTTCTCGGGGGGTTAATACGCCCTTTCCGATTTTTCGAAAAGCCCGTTCAATATTCATGTCAGCAGCCGGGGCCTGATTGCGCGCTTCGATCGCTGTGGCGCGCCAGTGTCGGCGACAGGCTGCGTCGATCACAGGCCAGATAGATTTCAAAGCCTTCATCTCGGCCTTGCTGAACTTGCGGGTCTTGCGCATCAGCGACACCACGATGGTCAGCTTGTCATGAACATCGACAAGAAAGCCCACTTCTTCGGCCAGTCCTGTGCGCGCGTAGTAGCTGCGGTAATATTCGCCCTGGTAGAAACGATCCGGTGCTATTTCTCTTAAACGCCAAAGACCGGGGGCAACATCCCCCGTCGCGGCTAGATAAAACGGATCAAGCAGGTATGGTCCCTCTTGATAGTCATCCACATGCATCACTCGGCGATCTGGCGAAAAATCATCGTAGAGCGCCAAAGGTTGGGTGTTGCCGACGTAGCCAAAGATGACCGTGTAGTCGAAGTCAACAACCGCTCGGAGTCCCTCGGACAAGATAACGGGAAGATCGTCACTTTCGAGAGTATCGATGATCCGGGCGGCTTGTATGTCCCAATTGGTCAAGGCAGTTGGACCTCTCTGTTGACCAATTCATGTATAACAAAAAGAATATTTACACAAAGCGCAAAAATTTCTCTCATTGGTCCATGGGTGAGATATGTAGCAAATGACAAAAGTAGCGGAAACCTTCTCCGTTGATGGATATCCTCGGGAGTCCGCCAAAGCGCTGCCGGGTGCCGTGGCCGAATTGCGGGGCGTTTCGAAAAGCTATGGTGACGTCCAGGCTGTCCGGCATTTTGATCTGGCCATCGCGCCGGGCGAGTTCCTGTCGTTTCTGGGACCTTCGGGCTGCGGCAAGACAACGGCCCTTCGAATGCTTGCCGGGTTCGAGGCGCCCTCTGCCGGTACCGTTCTGATCGATGGAAAAGACGTCTCGGGTCTTGCGGCGTATCAGCGCCCGGTGAACATGGTGTTCCAAAGTTATGCGCTGTTTCCGCATCTGACAGTCGGTCAGAACATCGCTTATGGCTTGAAACAGCAGCGGCCGAAGCTGCCGCTTGCCGGCATCAATGACAAAGTCCAGCGGGTCCTTGAGACTGTGCGTCTGGCGGATTTCAAGGACCGGCGCATCTGGGAAATGTCGGGCGGGCAGCAACAGCGTGTCGCGCTGGCACGCGCCATCGTGAACGAGCCGAAACTGCTTTTGCTGGACGAGCCCCTCGCCGCGCTAGACAGAAAACTGCGCAAGGAGATGCAGATCGAATTGCAGGATTTGCAGCGCCAGTTGGGCATTACGTTTGTCCTTGTGACGCACGATCAGGAAGAAGCTTTGTCCTTAAGCGATCGTATCTGCGTCATGCGCGCGGGGGAAATTGTGCAGGTCGGCACGCCGCGCGAACTTTATGATCAACCAAAGAGCAGGTACGTTGCCGACTTTGTTGGCACGTCCAATTTCTTCGACGGCAAGATCATCGCGGTGAACGGTGGGACGGGGCAAATCTCACTCAGCGATGGGCGCAGTTATCGGGCTTTTCTATCCGATGCCATCCCTGTGGGTGAAACGGCCTGTGTCAGCGTTCGTCCGGAACAAATCCGGATGAGCGATACGCAATCGTCCGAGGCGCTGGAAGTAACGATCCAGAACCGGATTTTTCTCGGCGAACACACCGAATACCTCGTCAGACATGCCCGCCTTGGGAACATCGCAGTGATGGCCCCACGCCAATCCGATGGCCGGCTGGATACTTTGCAAAAGGGGGATACCGCATGGGTTCACTGGAATCCGGAGGCCGCTTTGATCCTAAGAAATGACTAAGAAAAATAAACCAATCAACAAGGAGAACTGAACAATGTCAGAAGACACCTCAATCTCAAAAAAGAAGTTCATGGAAGAACTGCGCCGATATCAGAAGGGCTCGGTCACGCGGCGGCATTTTCTTGGCGTCACGGGGCTTGGTGCTGCGTCAGCGGTGATGGGGACGGCTCTGCCGGGCCTGCGCGCAAACCCCGCTTATGCTGCGAGCCATATTGGCGACCGCGTCGTGCTGGCCACCTGGCCAAACTATCACGATCAGGCAAATTTCGACATGTTTACCGAACAAACCGGCGCGTTTTTGCAGGTGAATGTCTTTGGTTCCAACGAGGAGATGCTCGCGAAACTTCAGGCCGGTGGCAGTGGATGGGATGTCTATGTTCCCACGAATTACACGATCACGACCTATGTTGAAGAAGGGCTGATCGAACCTCTCGATGTGTCGAAACTTCCCAACTATGACGCCAGCGCGTTTGACCCGCGGTTTGCAGATGCAGGAACCGTCGACGGTGTATTGTACGCCGTACCAAAGAATTGGGGCACAACCGGTTTTGCGCTGAACACCAGCCATAGCGGCGGCAACGGGATGGACAGCTGGAAAGACTTCTTTGATCGGACGATGGACGATTTTTCGGGCCGCACAATGGTGCACGATTATCAGTTGACCACGATTGGCGCCGCTCTGAACTATCATGGTTATTCGTTCAATTCGATCGATGAAGGCGAATTGGCGGATGCAGAAAAGCTGTTGATCGACGTCAAGCCACATCTCTTTGCGATTTCGTCAGATTATCAGCCCGCGATGCGTTCGGGCGATGCCTGGATGACCATATGCTGGACAGGGGACGGCAAGCAGTTGAACACCGATATCCCGGACATCGAGTATATTCTGGGCAAAGAAGGTGGCGAATTGTGGAGCGATTATTACGCTATTCCAAAGGGTGCGCCACACACCGAAGCTGCCTATGCGTTGATTAACTTCATGCTTGATCCCGAAGTGAACGCTCGCGAGGTTTTGGCGCATGGTTATCCGGTTGCTGACAGCCGCACCAACGCATTGTTGCCGGAGGCGATGTTGAACGATCCAATTTTGTACCCCGCAGCTGAGCTGCTGAATGCGCTTGAGTTTGGTGCAGCGGCCACGTTGACCGATCCCGGCCGGGCCGAGTTGATGGCACGGTTCAAGTCAGCCTAAGCGATAAAAGAGAGAGCGGCAGCATATGACACAGCGCGCAAGAAATTGGCTTCTGGTCGCCCCTGCGGGCGCCTGGCTGCTGGTTATGCTGGTGCTGCCGCTCTCGGTC
>NZ_CALJXO010000273.1:0-4692 GCF_937988555.1 uncultured Boseongicola sp.
GAAGTTTTTCAAAATGCGTATTGCTGGGTTTCAATGACTTACGAGATTTCAAGTTCTGTCAAAAAGACGAAATCTGCCGATTACTGAGTTAATCTGACAACGCCGATGCGAGGCCGATCTGACGGTCGCTGGACGGCCTGAGTGCAGAACGACGGAGCTGGCGCAGTGAAGTTCGGTGTGCTGGCAGATCTATTTGAGGGCGCCGGGGCGAAGGTGCTGACCGAGGTTGAGATTAACCGACAGAGGTCAAACCAGCACGAGTTTCAGGGCGTCAGTGGGTTCCGGGAGTTTCTGGGTACACCTGCAGAAAAACAGACGTTTCCTGCGACCTTTTACTGGCTGGGGGATGACGAAGACACCGAACCGGTAAAGGTCGGTTCGCTCTGCACCTTGAGTGATGTCCGTCGTGAACAGCCCGGGCGCAGCCCCGAGTATCATTTGTACTACGCGGCTGACTCTGAGCCAGTTGTCCATCGAGCCCGTGCGGGGGATCAGGTTGTTATTGCTCGCGGTAAGGACGGCCCTGTAGCTCAATTCAAACACTCCACTCAACTCGATCAGAGGCAATACACAGTCCAAAACCTGATTTTCGCGCGAGAGAATAACGATCTGGATTCAGAATGCCTGATCTGCCAAAGGTCAGTGGTGACAGCGCAAGATCTTGCTTTAGCAGAATCTTACCGAAAGCGCCTTCTCGGGCTAGCGGGCTCTTGCCTAGTGCGTGCCCGACAGTCATCGCCGCTCGGGTTAGCAGACTGGTTTCACCCACGTGCGCCCCAAGAATCACGTTCATGCCTTGAGCTTGTGCAGCTTGCGCAAGCTCAATTGAGCGTAGAAGGCCACCGCATTTAGATACGCGGACATTTGCAACCCAGCTGTCTGGCTGCCCCGAATACTGATCAAGTTGAGAGGCATTGATGAGGCTTTCATCAAGAATAATAGCGACACCCAGTTCTTGGGATATCCTTTGCATTCCAGAGACATCACCTACGGAAAGTGGCTCCTCAATAGCCCAGACATTGCGGTCAATTGCGTTGATGTGCTCTATGCATACCTCTGGTGCTTTCCACAGATTATTCGCATCGACACGAATTGTCGCGTGTTGGGGTAACCGGGCGAGCTTTTGCTTGTCACGCTCGAGGTTGGTGTTCAGCTTGATCTTGAAATCGGACAGCCCCACAACTGAGTATGCAAATGCCGCGATGCCGGTTTTTAGAGGTGAGCTGTCACCAAGCACAGCGCTGTAGCGCATCGGGGCACGCAAAGGCGGATACCCAAGATATTCCTCGATCGACAACCCATCACGCCGCGCAAGAAAATCCAATAGCGCCATCTCGACGGCGGCGAAAGCCGCTGGATTCTGAGATACTTGAGTTTCATGAGATTCGATCCACTCCCGAATTGTCGATTGATCCGCGCAAGACTCAACAAGGTTGGGCCCGTACTTAGAGACAAATACCTGAGCGGTTTCTTCAGTTTCTCCGGTAACATAACTTCGCGGGCAACCTTCACCAAATCCGCTGATCCCACTTCGATCGGAAACCTCCACAATAATATTAGATGTTGCTGCACGAGAAGCAGACGCATGAGAAAATCGGAATCGAAATTTGCTGGGAAAATGCCCCCATCTCAGGACCGGCGACATCAGCGTGACCCGTCAGGAGATGTTGCATCTTCCAAGACTACCCAGGGGGCAAGCTTTGCTGACCAGTCTCGCTGATAGCCTAGGATGACGGGTTTGTATTGCGCTTCTCGCACTCCTGCTGCCACGCTTTGGTCTCGCAATGCGCTCATTGTTCCCGGCTTTAGTCGTCGCCCAATCAAGGGATAAAGTCGGTCGCTTGCACGTTTGTCTGCGTATTCGCTGTTCACTACTTGAAGCTGCTGGTCCACGAATGCAGCAAAGGCATATGGGTCAGCTCCTCCATTAGTTTCGATCAGAAATTCATACCTTGCTGCCGTCTCGTCAGCGAGAAACATGTAACCACTGACAGAGAGCCCCAAAGAGGAGATCAACGTGGACGCAGCCGTAATTACTTGATGCTCGCTGAGCTTCTCGCCCGTAATATTTGTAACGCCGCGTCCCTTCTGCAGAAAGCTCAGGCTTGGACAGGCTCCGATGCCGGTTTTGGCGCGCAAAAGATCATTGATATTGTAGCGATAGAGGCCTGACTGAGTTGTAACAAAGACATAATATTCTTTGCCGTGTACTAGCTCATGGATTCCCATGAAGTGTTGTCTGTTTTCATCCCAGTCTTCACGCAAAACGAATTCGTACACGTGCTCGGTAATCAAGGGCATACAAATATTTGAAAGGGCATCGAAATTGAATGTGCCCATGAATTCGCTTGCGGCGTATCCGTATTCCACAACCTTCACTGAGGCGGGTAGATTGTGGCGAAGTTTTGAAAGAGCGACGCCGCAACTTCCACCAGTCCAAGTTGCAATCGCCGCGAGTCTTGGCCACACGATTTCCGGCGACAATCGAGAGTCAGTCTCAAGCGCCTGACGCAGACTTAGCAATCTCCCAGGCTCTATTTTCTGAAAGATTTCGCCGACTACCGAAACAACGGATGGATGAAGGTTTTTGGCCGAGCGGGTTTCAAGCGCATCAAGAAGTAGTTCCTGATCAGCCTCAATAATCTCGCAGACTTTTAAAATAGAAGAAGGGTTCGCCGTTCCAATGCCGCTGATATCGGAGCGTGACAAAGCTGCTAGTGCGTAGACCTGATACTTCGCCGCGACGTCGGAAATCTCAAAGGTTTGAGCGGGAATAGCGAACTTTGCGGCGAGAAGGCGCGGGAGCGATTTATAGGCACTTCCCGAACTGGATCCGTAAGCGACACCGTTTTCCAGGCGCCCTTCGATCGGTGGGCTGGCCATTCCTAGAATTGCCCCCGAGAAGAACCCGGTGCTTTGCCATGTAGACAAAGACAATAGTCGTTGAGTTAAACGCATCTGACGCAGCCCGTTTTGGGTCACTGGTATAAACTTGCTTCTTCCAGTCGTTCCGCTGGTCTTGGCGCAATATACAGTTGGCTCGATGGTGAGAGCAGACTCACCTGATATTTGTCGTTCGATATACGGTTGCAGAGTATCAAATGTCTGCACCGGCACATTTTCACGAAACGATTTCATGTCGTGGATGGCTGCAAAGTTATGCCGTCTTCCAAAATCTGTTTCGGCGTTTGCAGCGACAATTTTCAACAATAGTTTTTCCTGCACTTTCGCAGGGTCAGCGAAGGCTTTTTCGACCGGACCGCGATACACAGACAAAATCCAATACATCCCGAGATCTATCAGTCGGTTTGTGATCGCGCCGGAGGCAATCATTTGTCTGTCGCGTCCGTTGGCGTTGTAAACGGCGCCATGAGTTGGGCGCGAAAACTGTTGGGCCAGTTTCGATTTTCAATTCCGACGCGCCCAACTTCACGGTCCGCCGGTAGATACCGGGTTCCAAAAATCGTATCCCATATAATAAGGTTGTTGCCATAGTTCGAATTTGCTTCAGATATCTTCGCTGAATGATGCCATCTGTGTAGCTCAGGGCCGGCAATGATATAGTTGAGCGGCCCGAGCTTAACCTCAGCGTTTGAGTGTTGATAAAAGCCATTGATGGCATAAAGGACAAAATACGTTCCGAACACTTCAGGGCTTACGCCCAGCAATAAGAAAGGCGCTGTGTCTCCAAGGAACTGTATTGCTTTGTCAAATGGATGAAATCGACCAACATTGATCGTGTAAAGTTTGTCAGATGCGTGGTGTACCGCATGAAGACGCCAAAGTGGGCCATAGACATGAAGCGCCCGGTGTATCCAGTAGCGAAAGAACTCCGCCACCACCAACATCAGCATGATTTGAACCAGTATAGGCGCCTCGTGTGGCCAAAAGCCAGTTATCGCAACCACTTCGCTTTGGGAGACGCCCACAAGAATTGCCAAAGTCAGCGCTTTCAATGTGACCGGGACACCTATCTGAACAAAAGCAACGAAAAGCCCGTCCTGAACTACTTCCTTAAGAAGAGGGCGCCAGTCCTTGCGTGCAGGCGCAAGAGTCTCGTGCAGGATAATTCCAACCAACCCTAGAAGCGCGCTCAGATAAGATGAGAAGAGAAGTGGTGCGCCGGTGTCTCGCAGCCAGACGTACATTGTAAATCCGCTTATGATCAGGATCGGATAGGCAGCTACAGCCGCAATCTTGCGGGCCAAATGCTCCCAGAATGTGGAAGGTTCTTCGGCCGTTAGAAGCGTGCCCAATGTCAGCAGAAAAGCAGCCAATATGAAGTGAAATGCGGATGATACCGCTCCATCAAACCACGACGATGAAGACAACTCGAGAAAGCCGACAACCATACGCAAAAACATCGCCAGTGCATAAACGAACGCTGCAATCTTGAGTGCGCGGCCAAGGCGAGGTCTCCGAGAATTTGGGCTAACCCCCCAAGTAACGGTGAGCATTGTCAAAAATATCAGTATCTGGAGGCCCAATAAAACCGGATAGGGCATGGTATCGGTGTGCCATAGATCAAAGCGCGGCAATCCGTCCAAATCGCGGTTGAGTTGCAGGTACTGCGCGATGATCCGGAGAGAAAATATGAAACTGAGTGCTACCAGTATTGGCCGGAGAAGTTGTGAACGGTCGCCGTTTTGTGTCTCGTTCATCAAGGAAGCATCCCTTTGTTTTTGTTCGGGA
>NZ_CALJXO010000274.1:0-11426 GCF_937988555.1 uncultured Boseongicola sp.
TGCAGATTTCGGGACGCCGGCCATCTTAGGTCGCGGGTTCCGGACACTGTCTACAATCGCTTTTTCGGCGTATCGGTCGGAACTTGGGGGGGTGCCGACAATGGCGGTCACCGTGTCAATGATAATGATAGCTATCTCGATGCTGGCTTTGCTGGCCCAGCGCCGTATCCTCGCAAAACGGCGGTACGCGAGCAGCCTCACGAATTTGCCGGTCAAAACGCACCTCACTGGATGGCGGAATGTTGCGGTGCACGGCTTTTGCCATGGTGTGGTTCTTATTGCGATGCTGCCGTCGCTCGTTGTCGTATATACATCTTTCCTGAAGACAAACGGTCCGGTTTTCGTGGGTGGCTACGGCCTTGAAAGCTATGGCCGCATCTGGCGCACTGCACCGGAGGCTATTGCGAACAGCTTCTTATTCGCTACTGCGGCAGTGGTGCTGATCACGGCATTTTCAGCGCTGATCAGCTATGTAATTGTCCGACGCGAAACGACCGCATCAGGTGCAATTGATTTTATGATGATGGTGCCATACCTCATTCCAGGTGTGGTGATGGCGATTGGTTTTGTCACAACCTTCCGCTCTGGCTTCTTCGGCGGGATCGGGGCCGCGTGGCTCTTGGTAATGCTCTATTTTATCAGGCGCCTGCCGTACGGCGTCAGGTCAACGACATCGAGTCTCAGGCAGGTTAAGCCATCCATGGAAGAGGCAGCCATCAATCTCGGCGCGCCGCCGCTGATAGCCTTTCTGAAAGTAACTGTCCCACTGATTCTACCGGGTCTTATCGTTGGATCTCTAATGGGCTTTATCACGGCTATTAACGAACTTTCTGGAACTCTCATCCTCTATGACGCGGGGTCGATTACCATGCCGGTGTCGATCTATCTGGCCGTGCTTGATGGTGAATTCGGTTTGGCTGCCGCGCATTCGACGGTCTTACTGCTTTGTACTGGGGTCTGCGTCTACTTTGTCTTTCGATTTACCGAAAACAGAAACTCCGCTTTTCTTTGAGGGTGCCTATGCGCTTAGAAGTTTTCAACCGATCGAAATACCGTGATGGCTCAGCGCCAGGAGATGATGTGCCGCTGGTTGTGCCTGGCGTACTCTACGGGGTCTTTGATGGTGCAACCGATCCTCGCGGCACTGTTGTCGATGGCGTAGCCGTAGGACGGTTGGCTGCGACTATCGTTGCATCAGAAATGGCTGCAATGGCGTTTGATCCGGTTTTCAGGACTTTGCCGGGCTCAGACATTATCAACCGCCTGTCTGCCATCTTGAAGGAAAGAACTGACCCGCTCAACCTCGTCATTCCACCTTCGACAACCCTTGCCGTCGCGCTTGATTGTGGCGAGAGCTGGCGGTTCATTCTTCTCGGAGACAGCGGCATTCGACTGAATGGCCTCGAAGTTCACCACCACCAAAAAGTCATCGATCATGTGTCGACAGCCGCGCGCGTGGCCGTGTTCAAAGAACTTGCTGCCAAGAATATGGATCTCGACGAAGTCGAAGCATTGACACGCAGAAGCATTTTCCTGGGCTTTGACAATGCGATTTCTGAGGGAATTATTTATGCAGCGCGTGCGCAAGAAATCGTGGAAGAAGCAATTGAAGCACTCGGGCTTAGCGATGTGGCGGATCTTGTCTCAGGCTTTCTTATGGGGGGAATTCAGACTCAGTATGGGTTTGGGAACACCACGGGGAACCCGTTGTGTTTCGACACCATGAACGGAACTACACCCCAGTTAGGAGAGCTCCAAGACTTCGAGCGAGCGAAGGCCGACGTGACGAGCGTTGAAATATTCACCGACGGCTATCCGTGTTTGCCTGAAGAAGCCACGACAGCGGCTTGGGAGGATACATTCCAAACTGCCGAGGAACAAGATTTTCACAAGATAGGTCGTTTCGCAACGGTTAAGGGATCGAGCCGCACTGAATTTTTTGACGACCGAACAGTGATAATTCTGGAATAAAGTACCTAATTCCATAGGCCACTGCTTACACTCGACGTTAAGCCGGTCAAATGCTGCGCGGTCCGCAAAAGGCCGCGTTGCAGGGTCTGCAAAGCAAAGGTAAAGTCGATGGCCAATGGCAGCAGTGAGCCCTCAGTTACAAAATTCTATTCACTGGTTTTTTACAGATGCGGAATTTGGGCTCCTTATGAACGGCCCAAGCCGACCACATGTCCTTTGCCCCAACGCTGCATAGCGGCTTTTGCTTTCGTGCCGTGACGCCATCGCGCAGCATTTTCTTGTGATCAAGGACGACAGCTGCGATCGCTAGGAGCACTCGAAAATGTACTTCAAAATCCAAATTCTCTTGGAGCCTGATCTTATCTGGCGTCGCCAAGTATGAATGCGGGATTCTAAATGAATAATACACGTCAACATGACCCGGCATCTTTACTGCCTGAGATAACCGTCATTGATTGTTTATCCCGGGCGCATTTTTCAGCAGGTTAGCCACTAATTCTCTGCTGAGCTATTTGAATATGGATTTCTCTCTATTTGTAACTCCCTTTGCCTCCTCGTCTGGTGCATCGAGTTGGATCACTCCGTTGATCAACACTTTCGCAACCACGCAAGGTTCATTTCCGCGATTTGACCAGGTATGATTGTTGCCGCCCTGGATCAGGACGTTCCCGGCCTTTAACAGCAAGTCATTCTCTGGCACTGCCCTCGGGTACAGTTAGTGCCGGAAAACTAGGCAGAAACCTCTAAAGCGCCTGGTTCGGCGTTTTGCAGAATTCGCGGGCAAGAAAAGCGAAGTCGCCAAATGGATCAAGGTTTTTAACTCAGTGACAGCCAGTTTTTTGATTGGGATTGATCTATTTCGCTGGCATGAGTACCCAAACCGGAGAGAAGATATGGCTACGGACCGAAAATCAAGATTGATTATGCTGTTCTTGGCCAATGACAGGCCATCAGTAGAACGCATCGCCACCACACTTGGCACCTCGCTTGCGATTATCCAGCGAGACCTGATTGAGCTGGAGAAAATGGGTCGGATTGAGCAGCGAAATGGGTCTGCCCATATTGCAACTGGATCACGCAAAGCACTTGCTTTTTGGGAGCGCGAGCAAGGGTGTATTGACGCGAAATGCACCATTGCTTTTGCCGCATCTCAGAGGACAAGGCCGAACGAAAGGCCTTTTGGGGATGCGGGGACGGCCGTGTTGCAGCTTGCGCGGTATATTCGGGGGATGGGTTCGTCGATCAAAATTTTCACCAAAGGTTTGGTGGTCGCTCAAGAGTTCGCACATGTTCCCAGTATCGAATTGACGCTCATCGGTGGCCGCGCTCGAATAGAAAAGTTATCGACGGTGGGATCAGCCGCAAGCTCAATGATGGAAGAGCTTTGGTGCGACTGCTTGTTTCTTGGGAAAAAAGCAATCGATGTTGAGGAGGAATTGATAAGCCTTGATGCCGAAGAGGCGGCGATCAACGCGCAAATGGTCCGTCGCAGCGCTCGTGTGACAGACTTTGCGGATAGCAGCAAATTTGGTTCTCGCGTGACACATTCGGCGGAACAGCTTGCCATTGGTCACACGCCGACTTCAGAAGCCGAGCCAACTGGTGAGTTTGCCAAGTATATCGAACGATCTGGTGTAAACTTTGCGCCGGCAGAAACCGAAAAGTCCCAGCAGGTGATTCATGCATAGGGCGATTGCGGCAATAGACGGCGGGGGCACAAAGACAGCCGCAGTCATTGCAAGACGGGATGGCAAGGTGCACGAGTTGCCAAATGCTCTAGGCTGCAATCCGCAAGACGGGACCGATTGGAAAAGCGCACTGGGTTCCATTCTGGCGCAAATTCCAAAAGACGCACTACTCGTATTGGGAATGCCGGGTTACGGCGAAGTTCCCAGCATTGATGCACATGTCACGAGATTTGTGGCAGAACGGTTTGGACCGAACTGTCATATTCTTAATGATGTTGAATTGGCGTTCCACGGCGCCTTCCCAAAGGGTGACGGCGTGTTAGTTTTGTGTGGCACGGGGTCGATGGCGGTAGGTGGAAGACAAGGCCGTATCGTACGTTCGGGCGGTTGGGGTTATGTCATTGGTGACGAGGGCAGCGCTTATTGGATTGGTCAACAGGCCCTTGCGTACGCTGCCGCCGAAATCGATGGCCGAGCGCCTGATGTACAATTTGCGAGTCGGTTGAGCGATGCTCTAGATGCGCCAAACCACCCTTTTGGTCTGTTGGAGTGGGTCGCCGCCAGTCCGGCACCAAGAGCACAAGTTGCAGAAGTCGCACGCGCTGTTGATCAACTGGACACAAAGGGTGACGCAATCGCCAGATCAATATTGGATGGAGCTGCACTGCACTTAGTTGCATTGGCGCAGTCGGTCGCTGAGCGATCCAAAGCCACCGCCCCCTATAAATGGTGTTCGGCCGGGTCAGTTTTCCAAAGCAACCGGATTGCGGCGATGGTTCAACAAAAACTTGGCCCGCAAAGCCAACCCGCAATGTCAACGCTCGGGGGCGGCCTAATGCTGGCTTCGGCAATGGCCGAATGGTCGGTCGACGCGGAATGGTCAGCGAGCATTGCCGCCCAACTTGACCAATCATGAAACTTTTACGCCAAAAAAGGACCGAAAAATGAGTTCAACCGTAAGCGGAATAACCGGTCAGTTCGACTATTGGCGCAAGGCGCAAATGCCCGCCGCACTGCCTGTATCGGATGCAATCCGCATCGTCATCGGATGTGGGACCAGCTATAATCTAGCGTTGGCTGTCGCATCTGCCCTTAGCGCGGCTGGCCACACTGCCATGGCCGTACCCGCCGGCGAATGGTTCGACCGACGCGAAGCCTATTTGCCCGATGGCGCCCCTGCTGAAATCATAGCACTTTCACGCAGCGGGACGACCACTGAGACGGTTCGCGCGGCAACGGCCAGTCGTGCACTTGGGCTGCACGTAACCAGCGTGTCTTGTGCTCCTGGAACAGTGCTCGAAACCGCCTCGGATATCGCGATTGTCTTTGACACGCATCCCGACGAAGGGATCGTGATGACCTCATCTGCCTCACTCATGCTGTTGGCAGGTTATGCGATGGCGGGGCTGAAAGTAGATGGCGCCCTGGCAGATCAGGCAGGGGTCTTGCTTGCATCTATGCAAGCGGCGGACACAACGATATTTCACTCTCGCAGTCACGTGGTCTTCTTGGGGGGCGGCGCGCATTACGGCATCATGCTCGAGGGCGGCCTGAAACTCATGGAAATGGCGATTGCTGCAACGCAAACTTTTCATCCCGGTGAATACAGACATGGCCCGATAAGTCTGATTGATGAGGGCTCTGCTGTGGTCATGCTTTACCATAGCGACACCGCAAAGGCGGACGCCGATTTGGTCAACGAAATACAGGCAAAAGGTGCATTCGTTTTAGGGATCGGCGGTCCCGGTGATATTTCACTGCCAGTTAAGGCGATCGGTGATCTGGCCGGAGCAGAGGCTCTGCCAGCGCTTCAGTTTTTGGGGGAACGCCACGCGCAATCCAAAGGTATCGACACAACTGCCCCTCGTCACCTAAGCAAGGTGGTTGTGCTCAAATGATATCCCTTGATGCCTTTCTGGATCTGCCCAAGCATCACGGTGCCGGCCGCAATGAAGTGATCCGCTAAAATTGGACAGCGAGTTAAGACTTATCCATCACGAACGAATGGATACAAGAATGACGAAGCGACTGAATTTTTCAGACAAGTTTAAGGCTGCTGTGGTGCTTGAGGCGCTGCGCGGAGACAAAACAGTTCAAGAGATAGGAGCCAGCGCCAGCTCCACCCGACGCAGGCGAGTGCATGGAAACGGGAGGCTATTGAAGGCATGGCTGGCGTCCTCTCAAGCAAGTTACGTGCATGAGATAACCGGGGTTCCAAGCAAAACGGATCATCAGTAACTAGCCCTGCTTCCGCAACTCAGAGCGGCCTCACACCGCCCTTGATAAACGAATACCGGACCCGCATACTTTGGCAAATCGGAGATACGAAAAGCGGCATGAACATAGACCTGATGCGTCTTAGCTAAGCCGCAAACCTGTCCTAAAAAGCAGCACCACTTCACCGGCCATTGGTCTAGACTGCAGCATTTTGACCGCCACTATGACGGGAGTGCGGGAGAAAACCGACTTTCACCGTGAACTTACGAATCACATGGCGGTTAGCGACCGATCTTACTTTTTTGCTATGGCTGAGGCGTTACTCAAAAGACCTTGCCCGCAGATATTGAAGCAGTGTTGCGGACGTCCTACGGGACTATCTTAGCCGGTTGAATAGCGCAGTCGCCTAGGGTTTGAATTGCGGGCTGTCGAGTCCAGGTCGAATACCGGCTCATCGATGCGTTTTCCAAAAGGCAGGAATTTCGTAAACAGTTGGTGTTCTGCAATGTGCCTTTTGAAGAATGAGCGACTTCACTCTATATCTTTAAGCCCTTCAGTTTCTCGACTAAGCCCGTCAATCAGGAGAAGCCCCCCGCATGGAAATAACGGGAAACGCACCGATTAATGTGCTTTTCCAGCAGGACCGAAGGATCGGTCGAGATCTCTCCAAACTCCAGCCCCATGAATGCCTGACTGACCAGCGTTTCCGGCAACGGTGCCTCCGATAAATTCTTCAAAAGCGCGTCTAACGCCGCAGTGACCTTCGCATTGGTCCAATAGTACCGGATGCGGTCGCTGTAACTATAGGTTCTGAGCTGCGCAATCTGCTCGTCCGAGCCGCCGTAGTAATCCTTCCAGTAGCCTGGGCTTTGGGTCATGAGATCCTCAATGACCTCCCGGATGCGCGATGGTCGCGCAGGCTTGATTTGGGCTTCGATATCCGCCAGAGCCCAGACAGCCTCGCGAAAGCGGAACGTCAGTTCCGGGCCGACTTTGAGAAAAAAGAAGTGGCTCTTGACCAGCGCCGCCAGTGCCTCCGTCGGTTGGTAATCCGTTGAGTGCGCCTCGAAAGTCAACGCGTTCTCGGTCAGAATCGCGTCGCTGAGAGGCTGCGCCTTTTCCGGCACGAAGGGAAAGATCGAGGTGTGCCCGAAATCGACACCGGGCTGGGTGACGATCGACGCGATCCGTGCCCAAGCAGCCTCTAGCCCACGGGCGGCGAAGGCGTCGCGGTGAGTTCGGATGGTTGCCCTGAACCTGTCGACCGATGTGACGTCGAGCTCATCGGGTTCTTCAGTTTCGCCGCCCGGGATCGGGACCTCGGTGCCGATGATGTAGATGAGCTTTTCCGGCTCGGGCGCATGCGCCTCGGAAACGGCGCAAAGGTCTGCAGCTCGTTCGGCGACCTGTTCAAAGGTCGGGTTCGGCTCTCCGCCGCAGGCCATGCTGGCATCGATGTGAATCTTCTGGAACCCGGCCTCGACGTATTGTTTCACCAGCTCGCGGGCTTTTCCCATCGCGCTTTCAATGGGTTCCGATTTCCATGGGTTCGGCCCAAGGTGATCGCCGCCCAGGATTAACTGGTCCATCGGAACGCCAGCCCTATCTGCCAAGCCGCGCAGCCAGGACATGAAGTCGGCGGCGGTCATGCCTGTGTAGCCGCCGTCCTGATTGACTTGGTTGCAGGTTGCTTCGATCACGGTCGGGAACCCGGTTTTTGCGGCATAAGAAAGCACTGCCCGCAGGACGTATTCGTTCGCGGTACAGAAACAGGGCAGCCCAACTGCCTGCCCGGCGCGGTTCTTGGCTATAAGGTCTTTAACGTCGATCATACGGGCGCTTCCTTCGATCGGGCGCGATTCAAAAATGCCGCTATTTCGGCGGGGCCAGAATTTCCTTCCATTGGTCCGCGCCGCGTGACCGCAATGGCACCTGCCGCGTTCGCCTGAACGCCAGCATCCCGCAACGATGCCCCTTGCGCCAAAAGCGAAACAAATGTTCCGCCGAAGCAGTCACCGGCACCAGTCGGATCGACCTCTATGACAGCGTGCCCCGGAAAATCGAGCCGTTCTCCGTTGCCAACAACTGTCGCCCCGCCTGCGCCGCGTTTGATGACGATCACCTCGGCTTTAGCCTTCAACAGATGCTCAATCGCGGCGTCTTCGGACAGGTTTGGAAGCAGAAACTCAAGGTCGCTTGTGCTGGGCATCAGACAAAAGGCGCAGTCCATGACCTCTGCAAGGCAGTCGCGCACTGCAGCGTCGCGCATCAGTTCCGGACGGGCGTTGGGATCACAGGTAATCTTTCCACCCGCGGCATCAATTTCACGTACCGAGGACATGATCATTTCGCGCATGGCTGCGTTTCCAAGAGATGCCGCCGAGACATGCAGATAGATGGTCGCTGGATCCAGAATATTTTTGGGCAGTTGGAAGTGATCCGCTGCAGTGTTCGTCAAGTGAAAGATGAAATCGCGACTGCCGTCATCGTAGTAAGAAACGAAGGCAACGCCGGTGCTGAGGCCGGACGATGTTGTCACACCCCGAATACCAACGCCGTCCTCGGACAGACGCTGCAAAACTGCGCGGCCAAAGCCATCATCGCCGACACCACCGATCATCTCTGTCGTCGCCCCCATCCGAGCGGCCTGGTCAAGAAAGATAGCGGGAGCACCGCTGGGGTAGGGGCCCGAGTAGTCACCGATTTGTTGAAGGCCACAGTTTGGGCGATGCGACACAAACTCGACAAGGATTTCCCCAACCGTCGCTATTTTCGTCATCAGTACCCCAAGGGTTATTGCGCTTGAGGCTGGCAATGCCGGCAGGGCATGCTGGCCAATATCTAGCGGAAGCGCACTCAGATTGTCTGTTGACGATTGTCATCGCTGGAGCCTACTGTCAATCTCAAACATGGCGCGCGTAAAGATTTAGGGAGTGCTGGGGTGTTCTGCTTGGCGCGCATGATCGCGGTATTGAATGACATCGCATAGGGAGCCGAGGACTGTTCGTATGACTGGACGCAGAATCAAGAATATGGATGAGTTCGCGAAGCTCAGCGATATTTCACGACCGACGTTGTCCAAATATTTCAATGACGCCGAGAGTGTGCGAAAGTCATCGCGTGTCAAAATTGAGGCCGCGCTGGAGAAGTTTGATTATCGTCCGAATATGTTTGCGATCAACCAGAACCGCAAGCTGACCAAGACGATTGGCATCGTCGTACCCTATCTGGCTGACCCGTTCTTTTCCGAGATCGTGCGCAGAATCGAGCGACGTTGCATTGATGCGGGGTTTTGGCCCGTTGTCTTCAGCGCCCATGGTCAGAAAGGCCTGGAAAGCAATGCATTGGCGATATTGCAGTCGCTCAGGCCTGCGGGTGCTTTGATTGCCCCGCTTGGTCGCCACTCTGATTTCGAAGTCGTTCAGCAGTTCACCAAAGAAGTACCGACCGTCGTTTTTGATAGTAACGTGGATGTTGGAAGGGCCTTTGTGGGATCAAACAATTCCCAGAGTATAGGTCTGATCGTTGACTACCTTTGTCGAACAGGTGAGCCGCCCTGTTTCCTTGAAATGCCGCCGGTTAATCCCAACGCAAACAAAAGAAGAGATGCCTATGTTCAGGCTATGGAGCGCCTGGGCCACGACCCTCAGGTACTTCGCGCTGATGGAACAGGTTGGGAATTTGAGCGGATCGGTCTTGAAGCGGGTATGCGACTGATCACAACTCGATCCCTG
Organism: uncultured Boseongicola sp.; assembly: GCF_937988555.1. Taxonomy (NCBI): domain Bacteria; kingdom Pseudomonadati; phylum Pseudomonadota; class Alphaproteobacteria; order Rhodobacterales; family Paracoccaceae; genus Boseongicola; species uncultured Boseongicola sp. Next base: position 9,611 of record NZ_CALJXO010000274.1, read on the forward strand.
CCATCCGAGACCATCCTTTGCTCTAACGATCGACTGGCCATTGGGCTTCTCGCGGCAGCTTATCAAAAAGGACTGCGCGTGGGTCATGGTCCTGGCTGTGCGTTGCGTGTTGCGGGTCATGATGACCATCCATGGTCTCAGTTTACCTGCCCGCCGCTCACGACGGTTGCTCAGGATTTCAACGCCATCGCTGAAAAAAGTGTTGAAACGCTCTTCGAGATTATCAAAAATAATAGCACGATCACTGATCGTCCAGAGTTTGTGTTCGACGGAAGATTGGTGTTGAGGGCGTCTGCATGAGCCAGCGTTGCGAGTGGAGAAATGTTTACGCGAGTAAAATTAATATTTGACTGGTGTGATGATGTGTTCTAAGACATTTTCAATCCAGCAAACCTAGGGAGGAAATTGGATGAAACTGAAAAACGCACTTTTTGGCGCGACGGCGCTTGTGTCGGTCGCATCGACCGCAGTCATTGCCGAAGAAATCACAATCGCGACGGTAAACAACGCCGACATGATCACCATGCAAGAGCTTGCTCCTGCTTGGGAAGAAGCAACAGGCAACACGATCAATTGGGTTGTCCTCGAAGAAAACGTACTTCGTCAGCGCACAACGACTGACATCGCGACGGGCGGTGGCTCGTTCGACGTTATGTTCATCGGCGCTTATGAAACACCAATCTGGGGCGCCAAAGGCTGGCTGACACCGCTGGACGATTTCGCTGACGATGCCGACTACGATCTGGAAGACATCTTCCAGCTGGTCCGCAACGGCCTGTCTGCAGACGGCAGCCTCTATGCAGTGCCTCTGTATTCTGAGACATCTTTCACATTCTATCGTGCGGACCTGTTCGAAGCAGCTGGCATCGAAGTGCCAACTGAGCAGATCACATACACACAGTTTGCAGAGATGGCGGCAAAGCTGCACGACCCAGACAATGGCGTATACGGTACATGCCAGCGCGGTAAAGCTGGCTGGGGTGAGAACATGGCATTTGTCGGTACAGTTGCAAACGCCTTTGGCGCGCGCTGGTTCGATGAAGAGTGGAACCCACAGCTTGATTCAGCTGAGTGGAACAACGCGATCACTTACTACGTCGATCTGATGATTGCTTCGGGCCCTCCCGGTGCTTCTGCAAACGGCCACAACGAAAACCGCGCTTTGTTCAAAGAAGGTAAGTGCGCCACTTGGGTTGACGCGACATCCGCTGCTGGCGACGTTCGCAACCCAGCCACATCCAGCGTAGCTGACACGACTGAATTCTTCAAAGCACCAATGGAAGTCACAGACAAAGGAACTGGATGGTTCTGGTCTTGGGCACTGGCAATCCCAGCAAGTTCTCAGAAAGCTGACACCGCTAAAGACTTCCTGAAGTGGGCTACATCGAAAGAGTACTTCACATCTGTCGGTGAATCCAAAGGCTGGGTCGCTGTTCCAAGCGGCACACGTCAGTCGGTAGAAGAGGATGCGCGTCGGGTTGAGGCAGCTCCTTTTGCCCCGGCAGTCGTAGACGCAATCCTTTCGGTTGATCCTGCAGACCCAACACTGCTTCCTGTTCCTTACACAGGCGTTCAGTTCGTTGCGATCGAAGAGTTCCAAGGCATTGGTAACTACGTCGGTCAGCAGGTCGCCGCTGCTCTGGCTGGTCAATCGACCGTCGAAGAAGCGCTGGCAAACAGCCAAACTTTCGCGGTCCGTGAAATGACCCGCGCTGGTTACATTAAATAAGTTCCTTCCTGGAACTTGGGTCGGGGCGTGTTGCCCCGGCCCAAACTTCATTTTACCAACGCTACCTTAGTATTTCGGCAAAGATCG
>NZ_CALJXO010000275.1:0-5591 GCF_937988555.1 uncultured Boseongicola sp.
GACGTCCTGCGACTTGATGCGGTGGCGTTCATGTGGAAGCGCATGGGCACGCGCTGTCAGTCCGAGCCGGAAGTCCACATGATCCTGCAGGCCTTGCGGGCCGTGTGTCGCATTGTTTGCCCGGCGGTGATCCACCTGGAAGAAGCGATTGTCAGCCCGCAGGAAATGCTGCCCTACCTCGGGCGCGGCGCGCACGACGGCAAGGAGGGCAACCTCGCCTATCACAACTCACTGATGGTGCAGTTTTGGTCTGCTCTTGCATCGCGCGACACAAGGCTCATGACCCACATTCTGCGGACGCATTTTCCGACAATTTTGCGCAATGCCACCTACGCCACATACATCCGATGCCACGATGATATTGGCTGGGCGATCACTGACGAGGACGCCCGCGCTATAGGGGCAACCGGACATGGTCACCGCGCCTTCCTGCGCGATTTCTATGCTGGTGATTTCCCAGGCAGCTTCTCTCGCGGCGTCTTGTTTGGCGTCAACGAGGGCACAGGCGACAGCCGTATGTCCGGCAGTTTTGCGTCACTTGCGGGCCTGGAAACTGCGCTGGAAAGCGGAGACGCAATCGCCGTGCAACGCGGCGTTGACCGCATTCTTCTGGGCCATGCCCTAATCGCCGCCTATGGTGGCATCCCGCTGATCTACATGGGCGATGAGATCGCGATGCTGAACAATCAAAGCTATCTCGATCAGTCGGAAAAATCGCACGACAGCCGCTGGATACATCGCCCTGTTATGGACTGGTCGCGCGTTCAGGCCGCTCGAACCGAGGCCGCAAAGACGCCCGAGGCGCTCGTGTTTCAAGGCACCAGAACCATCCTCGAACGGCGAAAAGCAACGCCCGAATTGCATGCAGCGTATCCTACCAAGATCGTCGATACCCCTAAGTCAGGCATCTTCGCGATCATCCACGAGGCCCCCACCGGAGCGCTGCTTTGCCTGTTCAACTTCACCGAAAACTGGACGGCAGTTCCCGGCGAGTGGGCCTTGGAGCAGGGCGTCCGCGACCTTTATGATGCCTTGTCCGACCGCCTTGTGACGCTTTCCGACGGTAATGTGGCGTTGCCCCCTTACGGGCGCGTGTGGCTGCGGTAAGGTCAGCAAAACAGAAGGTGACACATGCCGGACATTCCAAACGCAGATGGACGTGACTTCTGGTCCGGCCCGAGCGGCCTCAGTTGGATCGCTTCGCAGGAAGAACTCGACACGATCATGGCCGATGTCGCCTCTGCTGTTATGGAGACCGCAGCGCCGAACGCCGGTGATAAGGTCATCGACATTGGCTGCGGCACTGGCGCGCTGTCGCTCCTTGCGGCCAACGCCGTTGGTGCGGACGGTCACGTCCTTGCCACCGACATCTCAGAGCCCCTCCTGTTGCACGCGGGCGAGCGTGGCCAAACGGTCCCGCAAATGTCGACGCTTTTGGCGGATGCGCAGATCGCAGACTGGCCCACTACAGGCTTTGACCTCGCCATCTCCCGCTTTGGTGTCATGTTCTTCAACGATCCCCCTGCGGCCTTCGCCAACATCGCCCGCGCACTAAAACCCGGCGGAAGGATCGCTTTCGCCGCATGGGCGCCTGCACAAGACAACCCGTTCTGGGAGCTGCCCGCACGCGCCGCCTCCGCCCGCTTAGGGCGCCCTCCGAAACCCGAACCCAATTCACCCGGCCCCTTAGGTCTCGCCGATATCAACCTCGCCCAAGCCCGCCTCCAAGCAGGTGGCCTCATCAACGTTGGCGGGCGCGAAATCATTGTTTTCCTCAATCACCCCGGCGGCGCATCGGCGATGGCCAGCCTTTGCGTTCGTATCGGAGCCGCCCGTCGCGTGATCAACCACTTCAACGGTACGCCTGAAGACGCTGCCGCAATCGAAGCCACGCTGACCGATAGCTTCGCGCCTTTTGAGACAAACGGCGCGGTCGCTCTCCCTGCCCGCATCAACCTTCTGACCGCAAGTCGCCCCGCCTAGGTTCTTTGGGTCCGGAAAACCCCGGGTGAGCGGGCAACGCTCGCGAGGGCAGAGCCCTAATTCCGCTTGCAAAACCTTGCTCTTGGACGACTGCATCGTCATATAGGTCCGAAACGACAAGGGTCCGAGCATGCAGAACTACCTCGAGTTCGAAAAACCTCTCGCTGAAATTGAAGGCAAGGCCGAAGAGCTTCGTGCTATGGGGCGCGCCAATGACGAAATGGACGTCGAAAAAGAAGCGAAGGCGCTTGATAAAAAGGCCGAGCAGCTTTTGAAAGACCTCTACAAAGACCTCACGCCATGGCGGAAATGTCAGGTTGCCCGGCACCCAAATCGCCCACATTGCAAAGACTATATCGAAGCTTTGTTCACCGAATACACACCGCTTGCCGGCGACCGAAACTTCGCTGACGACCATTCCATTATGGGCGGACTTGCTCGGCTCGACGGACGCCCGGTGATGGTGATCGGCCATGAAAAGGGCAACGATACCGCGTCGCGGATCGAACGCAACTTTGGCATGGCGCGCCCCGAAGGGTATCGTAAGGCCATCCGTCTCATGGACTTGGCCGACCGCTTCAACGTCCCTGTTGTGACCTTGGTCGATACCCCCGGTGCCTATCCCGGCAAAGGCGCAGAAGAGCGTGGTCAATCCGAAGCCATCGCGCGCACGACTGAAAAATGCCTGCAACTTGGCGTGCCGCTTGTCAGCGTTATCATCGGTGAAGGCGGATCAGGCGGAGCGGTTGCTTTCGCCAGCGCCAACCGCGTCGCAATGCTAGAGCATTCGGTCTATTCAGTGATCTCGCCGGAAGGCTGCGCCTCGATCCTGTGGAAAGACGCCGAAAAAATGCGCGAAGCTGCGGAAGCGCTGCGCCTGACTGCTCAGGACCTTCACAAACTTGGCGTCATCGACCGCATTATTGCCGAGCCATTGGGCGGCGCCCAGCGCGGCGCGCAGGCGACGATCAAAGTCGTTGGCGAGTGCATCGACGATATGATCTCCAAGCTTTCATCGCTGTCGCGTGATGAAGTGCGCCACGCGCGTCGCAAGAAGTTTCTCAATATCGGCGCCAAGGGATTGGCCGCCTAACTCGTTTCGCTATCTGACGCTGGGGTGGCGGCTGTCCGGATTGCGGTCATTTCCTTGCTCAACTCATCTTGCCACGTTCCCCGGACTTCCTGCACGGCCTCCATGTAGGCGGCATTCTCGGTCGGCACGATACCCGGAATATACGATCCCGCGACTTGCACCATCGCTTTACGGTCCATTTCATCAAAGGCATTCGCCATGGCTTGGGCCGCCCCCTGCGGCACACCAAGCGCCACATAGGCAGATCGACCCATGCGGATCGAGGCATCATATGTTTCGCGGATGATGTCCCGGCACCCGACAGCATATAGATCATAGACGTGGTGGCGGTTGCACGCCCGCGCCATAACATGAAGGTTCGGATAATTCTCAATGGCGTATTTGGCCAGCTCGGTGATCTTCTCCTGATCATCAATTGAGATAATCAGCAGCTTTGCCTCGGCGATGCCCGCAGCGGCCAACAGGTCAGGGCGCATGGCGTCGCCATAGTAAGCACGGGCTCCGAACTTGCGAAGCGTGTCGATCTGTTCAGAGCTATAGTCGATCACAGTGGTCGAGTAGCCTGCCGATTGCAGCATCCGGTCGATCACTGTCCCGACGCGGCCGAAACCAGCAATGATCACGCTGCCCCCCTCTTCGATCTCGTCCTGATCGCGGTTCAACGCTGTATTGAAGCGCGGCGCAATCACCCGGTCATACAGAATGAACAAGGCAGGTGTCAGCACCATCGACAAAGCGATGACCAGCAAAAGCTGATCCGCCACGGATTGCGGGATCACCGAGCTTGCGACGGTGAAGCTAAGCAGCACAAAGCCGAATTCTCCGGCCTGAGCGAGGCCCAGCGTCAGCAACCATCGGTCCGTGCCGCGCAGACCAAACAGCGTGCCCAGAACGAACAGAACGCCCCCTTTGATCGCCATCAGTCCAAGCGTCATCGCAATCACAAGGCCAAGGTTATCGAACAGCAGCAGGAAATTGATCCCGGCGCCGACGGTCATGAAGAACAGCCCAAGCAACAGCCCGCGAAAGGGGTCGATGTCGGATTCCAACTCGTGGCGGTATTCGCTGTTGGCAAGAACAACGCCAGCAAGGAACGTCCCCAAAGCGGGGGACAGCCCGACAAGCGTCATCAACAACGCAATCCCGACCACCCCCATTAAGGCTGCAGCGACAAATAATTCCCGCAACCCCGCCGTCGCGATGTAGCGGAAAAGTGGCCGCGTCAGGTAGTTTCCGCCCAATATAACCGCAGCAATTGCGGCCAGCGTAACAAGCGCGGTTTGCCAACCGTTCAGGCCATCGACAAGGCTCATCGACGGCCCATGATCGCCGCCGCCGTGGTCATCTTCACTCTGGCTTTCACCATGCGCGACGTCTGCACCTTGGGTCGTGTTTGTCGCGTGGATTTCTGTGACGCCATGCCCGTCCGTACCGATCCAAGCGGTATCCATAAGGTCAGGCATTGCCAGCAAAGGCACCAACGCAAGGATCGGAATAACCGCGATGTCCTGGGTCAAAAGGACCGAGAAGCTCGACTGTCCGCCGTCCGACTTCATCAGGCCTTTCTCATTCAACGTCTGCAAAACGATTGCGGTCGAAGAAAGAGCAAGAACCAGTCCAATCGCCAATGCAATCGTCCAGACCTGTCCGAACGCTAGGGCCACTGCCATCACCGCGCCCGTGGTTAATACGACTTGGCCCCCGCCAAGCCCCAAAAGCTGACCCCGCATGGACCACAGGTTTTTGGGCTCAAGCTCAAGCCCCACGAGAAACAGCATCATGACCACGCCAAATTCGGCAAAATGCTGAATTGAGACAACATCTACGTTGAGCAACGCCAGAAGTGGAGAAATCACAATGCCGGCAATCAGATAGCCAAGCACCGACCCCAGCCCAAGTCGCGCGGCAATCGGGACGGAAATCACACCAGCCACAAGGAAGATGAAAGCAAGCAGTAGAAAGTCGGTCATGGAAAGTCTCCTTGTCGCCAGACAGCACAAACGCCCGGAAGCGCACCGTTTGCTAACGGGATCAGCACGTCAAGGGGCGGAGGGTTGCAGGCTGGTGAAACGGGGACATCGAGAATTATCTCGAACATTGTTCATAAAAGGAAGCACGTCATGCTTATTCGTACTTTGACCCTCGCCGCTGCCGCATCTGTCCACGGTTCGGCCGCCATTGCTTCGGGTGTTTCAACCGCCGTCGCCGTCCCAATCGTCATTGTAGGATCGGCCCTTTACGTCACCGGTTCGGCCCTTGAGTCCGTCGGCGATACGGTTGTCGGCGCAGGCGCTGACCTTGCGCAAGTCGGCAACGCGCCCCTCATCGTGGACACGAAGACTGCCCCCAACCGCGCACCATCGCTTGATTAAGGGATCGCCAGAATGAAACGTGTTATCGCCATTATTTTCGCTGGCATGGTCGCGCTTTTGCCAACCATTGCTCCGGCGGGCAGCAGTGAAGCAGCCCACGCTTTCCTACCCGCCAATCAGGTCGCGACTTTCTCGAACCGCGT
>NZ_CALJXO010000276.1:0-2668 GCF_937988555.1 uncultured Boseongicola sp.
CCGGTGAGGCCGGAGGACACGACCGCCGCCTTTGCGGGCCCGCCGCGCATGCGACCCGTCAGCGCGGTCGCAAAATCCATCAAGACCTGGCCCGCACCGGTTTTTTCCAACAAGGCGCCAAGCACCACCACGCCGGTGACAAATGTGGCGCTGACGCCAAGGGGCGTGCCAAAAATACCGCCGCCCCCCAGATAGACCTGCGATGCCACCCGTTTCAGCGAATAGCCGCGATGCGCCAGGGGATCCGGCAAATAGGCGCCCAACAGCCCATAGCACAAAAATAGGCTGGCCAGGATAACAATTGGCCAGCCGATGGTGCGGCGGCAAGCGTCAAACAGCGCCACCACCAGCATAGAGCCAAAGAAAATCTCGTAAGGTGTGATCGCACCATAACGGTCATTGATGGCATCAAAATTCCACAGCTGGTGCCCGATGGCGACGGCGGCACCCGTCAAAGCCATAGCAATCCAAAGCCTGGCCAAGATCGCCTTTGGTCCGCGATGATCGCCGCTTTCCGGGTCAAGTGAGGATTGCAGGGCCATGGTGAAAACCATGACCATCACCAACAGCAAATGTGCGCTGCGCTGGATCCCATCAGGAAAAACGCCAAAATAGGCAGTGTAAAGCGTGAGCCCAACCAGAATGACCGCACTTGTGGCGACGATCGTGGGCAGCACAAAAAGGCGCAGGGTCTTATCCATGGTTGCTTTCCTGGGATTGATCCGCAAAGCGGGCAAAACGGTCATAATCCAGCCGGTCAGAATAGCAAAAAGAATGCAGCGCCAGCAGGGCTGCCGCCGCGACCGACGAAATGGTACCTTTGAGCAAAGTAAACGAATGGCGTGGATCATAGTCAAAATGATCGATCAGCGCCTTTTGCGCGGCGTCAAAATAACAGTCGCTAGAGCCCAGATACCCGCTGAGAATGATCATTTTGGGTCTCAGTAGGTTGGCAACGACATCTATGGCTGGCGGGACATTGGCGCCTGTCTCGGCCACAAATTTGGCTGCGTTTTCGTCTTTGAGCGCGGCCAATAGCGAGGCTGCGTAATACGACAGCTGGGAGGTATCAAAGGTTTGATGATCCAGTTTTCCCATGCGCGATAACAAGCCAAAGCCAGTGGCCGAAAGATGCAGGCAATCACGCCGGCCGCAGGTGCAAATCAAGGGGCGTTTTTCTGATCGAAAATGCCCCATCAGCCCGGAAACCACGGCATCGCCGCGCACCAATTTGTTTTCCGACACAATTCCGGCTCCGACAAATGTCGCGACGTGGATCAACGTAAAGTCGGCAACGTCGCGCGCCATGCCAAATCGCATTTCCGCAATCGCCAGAGCATTACAGAGGTTTTCAATCTCGACCGGAAGGTCAATGATCTGTTGGATTTCGCGGCAGAACTGCCTGCCAACATGTTTCTGCCTGGCTTTGTCCGGGGTGTTGGATTCTTCGATGATCCCGGCGGAAAGCAACTCTCGGACAATCCGGGTCGCCGCCATTTCTGAAAAACCGCACATACGCGCAAGGTCGGCGCGCGAGATGCCCGGCTCGGCCTGAATGCGCGACAGGATCTTCCCGCGGTGGGTTTTCCGCAGGCGTGCGGGGGTGGAACTGGAGTTTGAATTAATAACCATCTATTAGTTAGCATTCCAATCCCCAGATCCAAGCAAGTCTTTTGATCTGGTTAGCTTCATTTCAGGGGCCTTTGTACGAGCCCGCCAATCATAGCGGCCCATCTGTCACGCCCCGTGCAATCAGGTCTTCAAGGACCAACACAGTGCTGCTGTCTGCCTGCACAAGGTGCCTTGGTTGCGGAAATGCCCCGTTGCGCACCTCGTCGGCATATTCCGCAAAGGCGGCAATGCGTTCGCCTTGTAGTCGTTGGTACGCGTCATAAAGGTTTCTATAGCGCTTGCCGTGGCGGGCTGGGGGGGCTTCTGCTGTCCCAAGGATGTCTTCGGCAAAGAGATGCTGCACATCACAATCCGTCCCCGAACCAAGTGAGATCGTCACCAGACTGGTGTCACGGGCCAGAACCGCCATGACGTTATGCGGGATCACCTCGCATTCGACGGCCCATGCGCCGGCGTTTTCCAGCGCTTTCAGATCGGCGTGCAGGGCTTTCGCCTGATCCGGCGTCTTGCCCACAGCGCGCAGGCCGCCGGTCCAGGTGCTTTTGCGCGGAACCAGGCCAATATGGCCCATGACCGGCACACCGGCGGCGGCCATCGCCTCAATATACCTGGCGCTCCACGCGCAATAAACGCTGTCGGCCCCGGCTTCCATCGCGGTGAAAGCGGCACGCAATGCTTCGGTCTCGCTCGCGGCAAGTGTTGGCGGCATGCAAAAGGTCATAAAGGTTTCGGGCGCTGCCCGTCGTAGCGCGACAGCATCTTCGGGCCTTTGCGCAGTCCAGCGGATGTTGATCATATCAAGCGCTGCCGCCTCGGCGGCCTCGGCTTCCTCGGGCGTGAATGTCATGGCCTGAACCTTTTGACCTGTGCCTTTATGCTGTATCAGATCGTAGACCGTATAGTTGCGCCGCTGATAGGCGCCAGTCATGGTCACGACACGTTTGCGGGGGGGCGGGTCACCGGTCATTTGAGCGTCCTGGGCAGCCAGAGGCTGATCTCGGGTACCAGGGTGATCAGGGCCAGCATGACCAACAGG
>NZ_CALJXO010000277.1:0-4558 GCF_937988555.1 uncultured Boseongicola sp.
TCATGACCGCGGTAGAGGATGGAAGCGCCGGCCTGAAGTTAATGCTACACCGGCTGCTGATATGGCGGGTCGGGATCGGCTACTGGTTCTTCGCATTCCTATTCCTTGTTCCCGCCATACTTCTCGGCTCTGTGGCCAATCCGCTCTTCAACGGTGATCCGCTCTCCTTCGCCAACACAAGGCCGGTTCTCGAGATTGTGCCGCTGTTCATCACCTTTTTCATCGTTGCGGGGCTGGGGCAGGTGGAACCCGAAATATTTCGGGGACAACGCACGAACACGTCCTTTTGGAAGCAGAACTTGCAGATTTGCACGGCAAAGAAGCGGCTCTTTTGTTCACGTCCGGTTACGTTTCAAACTGGGCGGTGCTTGGAACGCTTGCATCGCGCATCCCCGATTGTGTTGTTTTGTCTGATGCGCTGAACCATGCTTCGATGATCGAGGGTATTCGGCATTCAAAGGCCGAGTGCATGATCTGGAAGCACAACGATCTGGCCGATCTAGAAGCCAAGCTGAAATCCCTTCCCCTAGACCGTCCTAAGCTCATAGCATTCGAGAGCGTTTACTCGATGGACGGCGACATCTCCCCTGTCAGTAAAATTTGCGATCTGGCGGATCGATACAATGCGATGACTTATCTGGATGAGGTGCACGCAGTTGGGCTTTACGGGCCGCGCGGTGGCGGTATCGCCGAGCGTGAGGGCCTGATGGATCGCCTGACGGTGATCGAGGGCACTCTTGGAAAGGCGTTTGGCGTTGTCGGAGGATATATCGCAGCATCTGCGGAGCTGTGTGACTTTGTGCGCAGCTTTTCCAGTGGATTTATATTCACAACGGCTTTGCCGCCTGCTGTTGTCGCGGGCGCAGCCGCTTCTGTGCGGCATCTGAAGGAAAGTACCGCCGAGCGTGAGCAGCAGAAAGTGCAGGTCGCAAAGGTGCGCGAGCGGCTGGATGCATTGGGCATTCCGCATGTTTCAAATCTATCCCACATCATACCAGTCATGGTCGGTGATCCGGTCAAGTGTAAGTTCATTTCCGATATTCTGCTGGCCGAATATGGCGTGTATATCCAGCCAATCAATTACCCAACTGTTCCGAAAGGGACAGAGCGCTTGAGGATTACGCCGTCACCGGTTCACACCGATGCGGATATCGATCATCTGATTGGCGCGTTGGGAGACCTATGGACTCAGTGCGAACTGTCGCGGATGCCGATGGCGGCTCAGTAGATTACGCCGCGCCATGAATGGCATGCGCTTTGCTGCTCATGAAGATGAGGGTGCCAATGGCCCCGATCCACATGCAGAAAAGTGCGAGCCAAGCAGTGAGTGCAAATATTGCCCCGCCAGACATACCGGCGCCGACAGCGCAGCCGCCGGCAAGCATAGAGCCAAAACCCATTAGAACACCGCCGAGAAGGTAGCGCTCCATCGGTGTGTCGGGGCCAAATCGCTGGAGCTGTGCTTCTTTGGTTGCCAGCGCCATGCCTGCCGCGCCAAGAAATACGCCTGGCACGAGGCCTGATCCGAACTCAAGCGGCAGCCCGCGTTCATTGATCAGTCCCATCAACGTATCGGTCGAGGGGCCGGTGAATGTGATGGATGACACAGCCACGACTTCGAAAGAGTGCGATGCCACAAGGTAGGTCGCCCAGCAACCAGCTCCAACAGCCACGCCAACGATTACAGCGGCTGCGATACGGCTTGGTTTTATGGATCGATGAACGGCTAGCCATAGAGAAAAGATGAGTGCCAAGGACGCTACGCTCGCGAGCGTACTTGAAGAAAAACCAAATTGGCTGGCAAGATCGCGCGGGGCGCCGCCAGAAATTGGCCAGAGTGATGCCAGGTATTCGCGAAAGGGCGAAAGAAATCCGCGCAACGACGCCTGCGCTGCGAGAGTCAGAACCAACCCGGTCACGATGGCGCGCAAGTTTCCCGTGGCGGACAGAACCAAAAGGCGGCTTGCGCACCCTCGCCAAAATCATGCCGATCCCAAACATAAGCCCGCCGATAACTGCGCCTGACAAGCTGCCGGTCGCTGCGATCTGGCGTGATCCTGAAACATCAAGATAGCCAATGGCGATTAGGATCTGGACCGACAGCACAGCGGCAAAAAAGGCAAGAAACCAAATAGCCATGCGGGGGCCAAGGGTGGACTGTGAAAGTTCGATAGTGGCGGCGCGCAGGCAAAACTGCGAGTGCTGCGCGGCTGCCCCAAACATGAATCCTATTAGCAGCGCTGCTGTAAAAAGAACCGAGCCCTCGCTAAAACGATCAATCAGATTTTCCAATGTTGCCGGTCCCCGCTTTCAAATCAATTTCTGAAGAAACCGCCCTGAAAAGACCTTGATGCACGTCAATTGACGTCTTGAAGGTCCGGAAAAATCACTCAAATTCCATCTGTTCAAAGACGCGGCCCGCGTTTTTCGTGGCTAGCTCTTCAAACGTGTCAAGGTGAGCATAGGGCGACTGATCGACATAGTAGGCGTCGGCAAGATCCCCGCCTTCTTCAAGGTGCGCACCGATCTTTTCGCGGAGATAGATCAGGTAGTCCCTGGTATATCTGCGCACTTGATCCATATTTGTCGGATGTCCATGACCCGGAATGACATACGTGGCGCCCAATGCCTCGAATTTGCTGTCCCAGGTTTCGATCCAATCAGCAGTCACCGTGTGTTCAAAGATTGGGAGCAAACGTTCGTGGAACGCAATATCACCAGAAATGACGAGGCTTTTGCCCGGAAGCCACACGACAATATCGCCGGGGCTGTGCGCCGGGCCCAGATGGCGTGCTTCAATCCGTGTGTCGCCCAGTTCAACGATATATTCATCCTCGAAGGTTTCATCCGGCATCACCAGCCGGGTTTGGCCGGCGCGGTCCTTCAGACGGTCCTGAGCTGCAAGAAGCGACCCTGGTCCATAGGCTTCAAACTCTGCCGCTGCAGCGGCATGGGAAACGATCTTAACGCCCTGATCTGCCCAATAGGAATTCCCCAGCATGGCATGGCCCTGGCCGTTTTCGTCAAAAACGAGTATGACAGGCTTGTCGGTGACGTTTTTGACCTCATTATGCAGGGCTTCGGCGAGCTGATAAGAGCCACCACCGTTGACAACCACGACGCCTTCGTCGGTCACGATAAAACTCAGGTTATTGTTGTGCCCGCCGTTTTCATACGTGGGGGGAGCGGTGGCACCAATGGCGGAGAAGACGCCGGGGATGACTTCAATGGGTTTGGAATAGAGAACAGACCCCGGATACTGATCGGGAATATCCTCGCTTGCCAACGCTGGTACGGCGAAGAGCAGAGCTGAAACTATCAAGGCGCGCATTATGTTTCCTCTGAAATGAACCTGAACCCATCGGCCGATGCCTCGGCGCGCCCGATGCCGCCGCCGGGTAGGTGAAAGCCGATGATCTTCATCTTCTCGCCCACAATCCGATCAAACAGCCGTCGTCGCGTGGCGGCGGCCATAACGGCATTCTGATCTGAACCGCTGTGCCATTCTGGCCGGCGAAACGCGATGTGATGATTGCCGATCGCATCCCCAAGAATCAACGCGCTGTCAGAGCCATTGCGGATTTCAAAACTCATGTGTCCGGGTGTGTGGCCGTTGGTTGCAAATGCTGCAATTCCCGGCAGAATCTCTTGGCCGTCATCGAAGAGTTCTACTGTGTCTTCAATGGTTTCCATGCGCCGTTTTGCACCGACCGCAAAGGCGGCCCGAGCGTCCCCGATTGTGTTTACAGTCTCGGCATCCCACCAGTAATCCCATTCGTGGCGGCCCATCATATAGGTGGCCTGCGTGAAAACCAGATCGCCGAAGTCGTCTAGCAAACCCCAGATATGATCCGGATGTGCATGGGTGAAAACGACATGTGTTACATCTTCAGGCACGACGCCCGCGGCATCGAGACTGTCAATCAATGCGCCGGCGCTTGGCATAAAGTCAGGCCCCGACCCAACGTCAAATAGAATGGTATTTTGGCCATCCTGATAAAGCGTGACATTGCATTCTGGTTCCAGGCGTTCGCTTGATACACCCATCTCGTTCAAAAGCGGTGAGAGCTCATCTTTCGGCATTGGCTCAAAAATAAAACTTCCGGGCAGAACAAGGGTGCCATCGCTTACGGTGCTGAGTTTTGCAGTTCCTATAGAAAGTTGAGCGAGGGCAAATTTTGGGACGGTTGCAGAAATGGGCAGGGCGGTTACGCCGCATAAGAAGTTTCGTCGTGAAAAACGCATTTTCCGCTCCATTAATTCTAATATAGGAATATGAATGATTGTTCAGTGCGAAGCAACTAATTCGTCTACGCGTATTTCTCAATAAGTGCCTGCCAACCTAGGTTTCTCTGCCGAGTTCTTGCTGGTAATGACTGTCGATACAATTCTTGGATGGTGGCCGCTGCTGTACTTCCGTGGGCGTCTTGAAGCCGGTCCGACGGTGATGTGAGACAAAACCAACTTGAGGCGAGCAAGGCGGGTGCCTAGCCTCGTGGGATGACAAAATGCAGCACCTTCCGCTTCTTTGAGACGAGCCCAGAGACCGCCGCCTTTC
>NZ_CALJXO010000278.1:0-9246 GCF_937988555.1 uncultured Boseongicola sp.
TTCTCCGGCGAAGAGATCACCACCAAGCCATCCTTGCATCATCTTGTCTTCCTACCGTGTTTCAGGCGGTGGAAATAGACGGAAACGCCTATTGGGATGGCGGATACACCGGCAATCCGGCTCTCTTTCCGTTGTTCGAAAAAGACCTTCCCGGCGATATCATTGTCGTCAATATCAACCCGCTTGAGCGCCCCGGCATCCCGAAAGAGCCGCGCGATATCGCAAACCGGATCAACGAGATCAGTTTTAACTCTTCGCTTTTGCGCGAACTGCGCGCGATAAACTTCGTGCAACGCCTGATCACCAAAGGCTCGGTCGGCGAAGGCGCAATGAAGCGGGTTCTGGTCCATATGATTGCAGATGACGCGTTGATGGCAGAGCTAAGCGTGGCGTCCAAAACAATCCCTGTACCCGGCATAATTTTTGAGTTGCGCGATGCGGGGCGTTCAGCAGCAGACGATTTCCTGACCCGACACCGTGATAAAATCGGTGTCGCTTCAAGCGTCGATCTGGCTGAAATGTACGAATAAAGGGCGGGCCTTCGATCACTCGCGCGGTGTGCCGCCCCCGGACGAACTTGCCGCTGCGGCAAGAATAACCAGCAAAATCAACGGAACAACAAAGCCACCCGACGTCGCGGCGGCGGCTTCTGCGACGATTACCTCAGGCTCCATCAACGGCTCAGCTGCACCACCAGCATGAAGCGGGGCAGTCGACATCGATATCGTCGCGACGGCGACGGCTGCTGGTTTAAGGTAGTTCATCTAACATTCCTATTGCAACAGCAGCCCCTGAACCCGAGGCCGCGGTTCAATATACCACAAACTCGCCATCTGCAGGGGGGTAGCTGCGCGGAATATGGAAATGGTGTTCACGCCACCACACTGTCAGAACCCATTTCAGTCCGTCACTTGGGCCAAACCCGACGTGGGCGCTATCCGGATGCACCTCGTTTGATCCCAGAAGATTATTCGCAAACACCAGAACCCGCCCCAATTTAGGGCGTACTGCAATCTTCAGGTTTGGAAATGCCGTTTGTCCTTCGTCCTCAATATCATTGAGATAACAGAGAGTTGTGAACAGTCTCTGGCCGCCTTTGTTGAAGTCTTCGCGTGTTGCGCCGTGTTCGTCGTAACCATCATAATGCACGTCAAACAATTGCTCGCCTTCATAACGGATCAGCTTGGATGTCTCTGCGTGTTCAGGGGGCAGGCGCACAATCGCCGAAATACGCGTCATCAGATCGGTTAGGAGCGGATCGCTCCATTGATCGACAATCGCGGCTTGATGCGTGCGTTTCTCACCAATGATACGGCCCTCGTCGGTGCCGTAGGTCGGCTGCGTCAGACGGCCTTCGCCCGCCGCAATAGCCACATCCGCAACATCCTGCCCGAACACATCATCAAACACCGCCACCAAGGGATTAACGTTCAAAATACGGCTTTTCATGTGGTTTCTGCCCCGACCTTTGTTTTCGCTCAGGATACAAGCGCGAAAGGTTAGATCAAGAGACGCGTGCGGGCGGCTGGCGAACTTCGCCGATGGGAGTAGGCGCCTCAGAAACGCCATTGGGATAAACAAGACCCGCCGAGATCACCAGTTTGGCGGCATCTTCAACCGTCATGTCCAACTCAATCAAATCGCGCGTCGGCACGAACAGCAAAAAGCCGGATGTCGGGTTCGGGGTGGTTGGCAAAAATACTGCTGTCTTACTATTTTCGCCGTCGATCTTCTTGTCGATCTCGCCCTTGGCCGAAGTAGCAATGAACGCAATCGCCCAGATACCCTTGCGCGGATATTCCACTAAACACGCCTTATCGAAACTTGTATCGGATTGCGCGAATACGGTTTCCGCGATTTGTTTCAGACTGTTATAGATCGATCTTACTACAGGCAATCCCTGCACCATCCGCTCGGCCCAGTTCAGCAAAGACCGTCCGATCAGGCCCTTGGCAATCCATCCCACAAGCACTGTGAAAATTAGGAAAACAATGACTCCAACGCCACGAATATTCAGGCCAATGTATTGATCCGGGCGAAGCCAGAGCGGCACGAACGGTAAAACCCAACCGTCAACCCATCCCGCAACCGTCCAGATCAGCCACAGCGTCAGAGCAATCGGCGCAACAACCACAAGCCCCGTCAGAAAGGACGAGCGAAACTTCGAGAACAACCCACGTTTTGGGCGCGGCGGTTCAGAATTGTCGTCAAAGGGCGTGCTCATAAGATGTTATCCGGGCGTTTGGACATAAACTAAGGGTGTGTAACGAGCGGAGCAATGGGCCGACATGGAAATCAATCGTTTCCGCGCGGTTTGGCGAGGCAAACAGCAATTTCGCTGGCAAGGTGAGCATTATTTAGCACAAGCGCTATGTTGGCAGTCAGGGATGCTCCATCCGTCAGCTCAAACAGGCGTTGCAGCAAAAACGGCGTGACGCTCTTGCCGGAAACGCCCTTTTCCTCGGCTTCCTGCGTGGCTTTGGCAATAAGTGGCGCAAGCGACATGGCGTTTATTTCAGCCTCTATGGGGATCGGATTGGCTACCAATTGCCCCCCCGAAAGCCCCATCGCGCGTCGCATCTGGTATGCACTGGCTATTTCGGCCGCAGTATCCATGCGAAGCGGCGCCATAAGCCCGGATGAGCGTGACCAAAACGCCGGGAAATCATCCTGTCCAAACGCGATCACCGGCACGCCTCGAGTTTCCAGAACCTCAAGCGTCTTCGGTATATCCAAGATTGCTTTAGCCCCCGCGGCCACCACCGTCACTGGTGTAATCGCCAATTCGCCCAAGTCCGCCGAGATATCAAAGCTGTCTTCCGCGCCTTTATGGACGCCTCCGATTCCACCCGTCGCAAAGACCGAAACCCCGGCCAGATGGGCTGCGATCATCGTCGCCGCCACGGTTGTGGCTCCTGTGCCACCGCGCGCGAGGCATGCTGCAATATCGGCGCGCGACAGCTTCGCCACACCGGTTGCCTGTCCCAGGCCTTCCAATTCCGCGTCCGACAGGCCGATCTTCAGCCGTCCGTTTAACACCGCGATCGTTGCGGGCGTGGCCGCGTGGGCGCGGACTTCTGCTTCTACAAGACGCGCTGTCTCGACGTTTTGGGGGTAGGGCATTCCGTGGGTGATAATCGTCGATTCCAAGGCGACAATCGCCGTACCTGCGGTGCGCGCAGCCGCGACTTCGGCTGAGAAATCCAATGGTAAAGTCACGAAGGCACATCTCCTGAAACATAAGCGGCGGCCGTGCGTAAAGCTGCATTCAGCGCAGATCCGGGCGTGTCACCGCGCGCTTCGGCGGCCATATGTGCGGCCATAAACGTATCTCCTGCGCCGGTCACGCGCGTCACCAGAACCGCCGGTGGCGTTGCGGTCAGAACGCCTCCGGCACTGGCATGTGCGGCGGCGCGCCCACCATCTGTCACCAGGATATGAGCAGCTCCGCGTTCCAGCAAAGCACTGGCGGCTTCGGGGGCGGTGGTGAAGCTTGCGTTGCAAAGCAAACCAGCTTCTTCAAGGTTCACGTAAATCGTCGCGTTCGGGCAATTCAAAAGCGGCATCAACCGCTCAGCCTTCCCGGGGGACGCCGGGGCCACGCGCAAATCGGCCTTTTCAAACAGGGGGCTACGCGCAATCTCAGTTAGCAATTCTTCGGTCAGGTTTCCGTCCAGCGCGACCTGTCCTGCGAAGGGCGCGACTTCGGAACCAAGCCGCCCGTCATTCAGAGGCCGCAATATCTTCGCTCCTGCAGCCTCTAAAGAATGCGCATCCGCAATCGCAGCAACCAGCCCGTTTGCCCCCTCAATCGCCATGTATATATCGGTTGGCAAATCGTCCGAGCGATAGACGAACCCGGTCTCCATTCCCAGACGATCGGCGGCCGCAATCAACTCGTCGCCTTCCTCGTCTCGCCCGACAGCCGATAACAGCACAGGACGCATGGAAAACCGACGCAATGTCATCGCAATGTTCATCGCGACCCCGCCAGGGATCCGCGTGATCCGCCCCGGCACGTCCGAGCCAACCCGCATCGCCGCGCTGGCGCGTCCGATAACATCCCAAAGAACCGATCCGATACAGAGAACATCTTTCGTCATGGCGACGGGTTTGCCCCGCGACGCGGCCCTTGGCAAGCCCGGCGTTACCCTTGTTTGTCGCGCAACCGAAGCCCGTCAGGATCAAAGGGCGGTCGCTCCAGAACGCGCGCCTCATGCGGCTCACCCAAAATCGCAACATGAACGGTATCGCCCGAAACTGCGCTACCCGCTTTCAGGTAGGCCAGCGCAAGCGACTTGCCGACGTAATATCCATAAGCCCCGGAAGTCACCTGTCCGATCGGCGTGCCATCGGTCGCAAATATTGGCTCGCTGCCTGAGGCATCCGCTTCGCGCGCGTCAATCTCCAACAAGACCATCTTCTCGCGCGCAGGCTTATCCGCAATCGCTTTCCAAGCCGCTTTGTGCAGGAAATCTTTGTCCGTCTTGATCAACCCGGCAAGTCCACTTTCCTGCGGCCAGTATTCCGGGCTGTAGTCACGCCCCCAAGAGCCGTATCCCTTTTCAAGTCGCATCGACATCAAAGCACGTCCCCCGACCGGCCCCGCGCCAAACTCGGCGCCGGCCTCCAACAGGGAGCGATAAAGAGCAACTTGATCACCTTCCGCGCAATGCAGCTCCCAACCGAGATCACCAGTGAACGAAACTCGGATTGCCACGCAGTCAACGCCCGCCACACTGATCCGCCGCGAGCGCATGAAAGGAAAACCTTTGTTCGTCAGATCCTCATTGGTCAAACGACCCAAGAGATCGCGCGCACGCGGACCGGCCAGGTTGAAGCCAGCGACCGCCTCGGTCAGACTTTCAAAGGTTGTGGCGTCGGGCAGAGGGATCGCGCGGAAGAACCGTAAATGAAACCGCTCCGCCATGCCGGATCCTACAACCCAGAATTCATCTTCCTCCAGCCTCGTGACGGTGAAATCGCCAGCAATGCCGCCACGCTTGCCGATCAACGGGGTCAGGCACGACCGCCCGATCTCGCGCGGCATCCGGTTGGCAAAAAGCGCGTTCAGCCAATCCTCGGCGCCCGCTCCCTTCACACGGTATTTAGCGAAATTTGAGATATCGAGGATGCCTGCGTTTTCGCGCAGCATCAGCACCTCGCGGCCCACCGGCTCCCACCAGTTCTGACGCGTGAAGCCGTGAGTTTCGACATCTGGCTCGCCATCGGCCGCAAACCACATAGGATGCTCCCAGCCGTAATTCAGCCCGAAATGTGCACCCATTTGCTTTTGCATCCCATAGGCAGGCCGCGTGCGCACCGGACGCCCGGCCGCGCGTTCTTCATTCGGGAAATGGATCTTGAAGCGGTTCGCATATTGATCGCCAACCCGCGCCTTGGTGAACGCTTTGCCCGCCCAGGCCCCGTATCGCGCCATGTCCCAGCCGAACATGTCCATGCTTGGCTCGCCTTCGACGATCCATTCCGCCGATAGCTTGCCCAATCCACCGTTCTGGCTAAACCCTGGAATAATCCCGCAACAGCAGAAATAACCGGTCATCTCGGGAACCGGCCCAAACAAGGCCGAACTGTCCGGCGACCAGATCATCGGTCCGTTTATAACCCGTTTGATCCCGGCCTCGCCGACGGCAGGCACGCGGTCGATGGCACGCATCATATTGTCTTCGATCCGCTCAAGATCGTCGGGGAATAACTCATGCCCGAAACCCTGCGGCGTTCCGTCTTCGGCCCAGAACCGCACATCCTTTTCATAGGCCCCCACCAAAAGACCGTGCCCTTCCTGGCGCAGGTAGTATTCCCCGTCGCGGTCTGCGACTGAAGGCAACCGACGATCCATCGCCGCAATCTCTGCAATCGTCTCGGTGACAAAGTACTGATGCTCGGTCGGCAAGAGCGGCAGATCAAGCCCCACCATCGCAGCCACTTCCCGCGCCCAAAGACCGGCCGCATTCACCACCCAGGGCGTGCGGATATCGCCCTTGTCGGTCCGCACGATCCATGTGCCATCTGGCTGCGGTTCGGTCCCCGTTACCGGCGTAAAGCGATGGATCTCGGCACCTCGCTGGCGCGCTCCCATGGCATAAGCGTTCGTGACCCCGGATGGATCCACGTTGCCGCCGTCGGGCTCAAACATAATGCATCGGATGCCGTCGTAGTCGACCAAAGGGTGCAAGCGCTCGGCTTCATCACGGCTGACCTCGTGGAAATTCATCCCGTATCGGCGGGCCTTCGCTTCTTGCAGGCGAAGCTGATGCTCACGCTCTTTGGTCTGCGCCAGATACAAAGACCCCGGCTGAAAAATTCCGCAGCTTTGCCCGGTTTCCGCCTCCAATTCTTTATAAAGGTTCATCGTATAATGCTGAAGTCGCGAGATATTCGTCACATCGTGCAACCCGTGGATATTGGCCGCCGCGTGCCATGTGGATCCACTGGTCAGTTCGGACCGCTCCAACAAGACGACATCTCTCCAACCAAGTTTCGCAAGATGGTAAAGGATCGAACATCCGATAACGCCGCCTCCGATAACGACTGCCTGGGCATGGGTCCGCATGAGATTTCCTATCGCTGCATTTCTATGCAGCTAAGAAGCCCGTGCTGCGCCGGTCTGGGCCGAAAGCGCCATTTACTGGAAGTTTTGCGTCTGAATCTTCAGTGCTCCAATGTTTGATGCGTCAAACAGGGCAGGGCGCGCGTTTAAGTCCGCCGCCCCGAGAACTTCGCTTGCCACTCTTCACGCTCTTCATCGGTGATTTTGCGGAACAGAACTTCCGGCACGACGAATTCATGACCCGCAGGCAAAGCGTTCAATGCCGCGCGCATATCGTCCGGCCATTCCATATCAAGAGTGTTCATTGAACTCAGCATCCGGGCCGACGCCTCGGGGATAAACGGCGCTGAAATAACCGCATAAATACGTACCAAATTCAAAGCGAGCCGTACAATCGCCGCCGCACGATCCGGGTCTTCTTTATAGACTGACCAAGGTGCCGATGACTGCAAATACTCGTTACCCAAAGCCCAAAGTGCGCGCAATTCAGCCGAAGCTTTGCGCACTTCGATGGCTTCCATTTGGGTCGAAAACTTAGCCAAACCTTCTTCCAGACGCGCGATCAGCGCTTCTTCGTCCGCCCCCCATTCGCCGGTCGACGGTATTTCTGCGCCAAATTTCGAGCGGCAAAACTTTGTGATACGGCTGACGAAATTACCCAAGACGTCCGCGAGATCCTTATTCACCGATGTTTGGAAATTCTCCCAGGTAAACTCGCTGTCCGAGCTTTCGGGCGCATGGCTCAACAACCACCAGCGCCAATAATCCGCTGGCAGAATTTCCAAAGCCTGATCCATGAACACACCGCGTCCCTGCGACGTCGAGAACTGCCCGCCGTCGTAATTCAGGTAATTGAACGACTTGATAAAATCGACCATCTTCCACGGCTCGCGCGACCCAATAATTGTCGCCGGGAAAGACAGTGTGTGGAACGGCACGTTATCTTTGCCCATGAACTGGACGTATTTCACGTCGTCGGCACCCTTGTCGGTGCGCCACCAGCGTTCCCATTCCGCATCTGGGCGGCCCAGACCATCGGTCCATTCCTTTGCACAAGCGATGTATTCGATCGGGGCATCAAACCAGACGTAGAAAACCTTGTCTTCCATCCCGGGCCACGGCGCGTCCCCGCGCTTAACCGGCACGCCCCAATCCAGGTCCCGCGTAATCCCGCGATCTTGAAGTCCATCACCGTCGTTGAGCCACTTTTTAGCAATCGACGTCGTCAGGATCGGCCAGTCGTGTTTGCTTTCGATCCAGTCCGCCAATTCGCTGCGCAAGCTGCGTTGCTTAAGGTAAAGGTGTTTGGTCTCGCGTACTTCCAGATCGGTTGACCCCGAAATAGCGGACCGTGGCTCGATCAAATCAGTGGGGTCCAACTGCTTGGTGCAGTTTTCGCACTGATCGCCGCGCGCTTTATCATAGCCGCAGTTGGGGCAGGTGCCCTCGATGTAGCGATCCGGCAAGAACCGCCCGTCGGCGTGAGAATAGACCTGAGACTCCACAACTTCTTCAATCAGCCCGGCATCCGCCAATTTTTCCGCAAAATGCTGCGTTAGCGCGCGGTTCTGCTCCGACGAAGACCGTCCGAACTTGTCAAACGACAAACCGAACCCGTCCGATAATTCCTTTTGAACCGCCCACATCTCGGCGCAGTAGTCTGCCACCGGCTTATTGGCCTTGGCGGCAGCCAACTCGGCAGGCGTGCCATGTTCGTCCGTCGCACAGAGAAACAAAACCTCATGTCCTCGCGCGCGCATGTAACGCGCATAAAGATCCGCAGGTAGCTGTGATCCTACCAAATTTCCGAGATGCTTGATCCCGTTGATATAGGGGATGGCCGATGTGATCAGAATGCGCGACATGTGGCTTAAATCCTTACCAAAGCGCATGGGTCTTACCGCAGGGCAGGGCGGGCGTCACCCCTTCTTCTTGGTGAAAAAGCGTCAAAGCGCGCGCGTACGCGCGTGTATTTGCTTGGCGGCCGCCGAAAGGCTTGCAATCCCAGGCTATCCGGCCTACTTGGCGCGCACTTCACAGGCAGAGCTTGGGTCCTCGAGGGAGAAATCCTCGAACGATCCGCCGGTTGGGAGAAATCCCTTGATGGCTCTGCTCAGGCGCGAAACCGGAAAGGAATATGGACATGGCGCTCCCAGAATTTACGATGCGTCAGCTCTTGGAAGCTGGCGTACACTTTGGTCATCAGACCCCGCGATGGAACCCTAAGATGGGCGAATTCATCTATGGTGCCCGGAATGGCATCCACATCATGGATCTTACACAGACCGTTCCAATGTTGGACGCGGCTCTGAACGTTATCCGTGACACAGTTGCCAAGAACGGTCGCATCCTCTTTGTCGGAACGAAGCGTCAGGCTCAAAAGCCGGTTGCAGATGCCGCAGAGCGTTGCGCACAATATTACATGAACCACCGTTGGCTTGGCGGCACATTGACCAACTGGAAAACTGTTTCCCAGTCGATCAAGCGCCTGAAAGCTATTGACGAGAAGATGGAAAACGGTGCCGAAGGCCTCACCAAGAAAGAGCGTCTTGGCATGGAGCGTGAGCAGACCAAACTTCAGGCCTCGCTTGGTGGTATCCGCGAAATGGGCGGCGTGCCTGACTTGATCTTCGTCATTGACGTGAACAAGGAAGACCTCGCGATCGCCGAAGCCA
>NZ_CALJXO010000279.1:0-2775 GCF_937988555.1 uncultured Boseongicola sp.
TGCCGCAGCGGCCAACGGTGCGCTGACAGAAACCAGCGCCTGCTTCGGACGTGTCACTTCTGCTTTGGGCTCATGCACTAAATCGCTCCGCGATAGGGGCGCTTGTGGCGGGTGTTGCGCAGAACAAGGATTTGTTGCGCGGATTTTGGTGTCGGGTGTGTGCTGTTGGCCGAGGTGATTTTGCCTCGATTGACAGAGGACCTTCCGATGAACATTCAACAATCGACACCAATGACGCCCCTGCGTGCCCGGATGATTGCCGATATGATATCGCGCAATCTCGGCCCTGCATCCCAGACCAGCCACCTGCGCGCCTGCAAGCGGTCTGCGGCCTGGCTCGGTCGCTCGCCGGAGACGGCGACGGCGACGGCGACGGCGACGCCGGATGATGTGAAGTATTTCCAGCAGCAACTCATAGAGAGCGGGACAAGCATCTGCATGCGCAACCAGGTGATTTTAATTGGTGCCGCACTCATAAATTTTGCATCGGCGCGTATTTCCGGTCGGAGCGCTAAACATTACGCATCTGCCCCTCATGTTACTCGCAACACGTGCACACACACCCGCTGCTGACGTCATAACAGAATAGTTGAAATGACAATTCTACACGGTCGCCAACGAACGCTTACCAGTTTGATGCCCATGATCGGCAATGCGGATCGGCAAAGACTTGCCATATCCATCGTAAAAGCCTTATAAACATTCAACTTTTTACGGATACCTGATCGGCAAAGAATGTTGGAAACGCCTGGCAGAATAGAACCCTGTTTCTTTGAGGAACACATCCCTGCTGAGTTGGCTGACCTTTCGGTTGAGATACAGCGAGAAGCGAGCGGGCTTGGGCAAGGCTTGCATCCAGACAGCGCCGCTGAGCTGGCCGATCTGGTGCGGATGATGAACTGTTATTACTCCAACCTGATCGAAGGTCACAACACGAGACCAAGAGACATCGAAAAAGCCCTCGCTGGTGCCGAGTTGGAAGAAGACACGCGTCCTCTGGCATTGGAGGCACGAGCACATATTATCGTGCAGCGTGCAATCGATGAGATGCAACGCAACGGTACAATGCCTGTACCAACCGCGGTCGAATTCCTAGCTTGGGTCCATCAAGCCTTTTACAACGAGATGCCCGAAGAGTTACGTGTCATCGAACACCCCGACGGCTCGCAGGAGCCGATTGTTCCCGGGCGCATGCGCCAAGATGGAGATTCAGAAGTTGCGGTTGGGCGCCATCACCCGCCGTCATCCATGAGGGTATCGGCATTCATGGATCATTTCGACAAGCGCTTCCAAATTGCCGCACGTTCAGCGAGTAGCCGGATCATTGCCATTGCCTCCGCTCATCATCGCCTCAACTTCATCCATCCGTTCCCGGATGGCAACGGTCGCGTTAGCCGTCTTATGTCGCACGCCATGGCCCTCAACGCCGGTATTGGCGGCCAAGGTCTATGGTCCATATCTCGTGGCCTTGCCCGAGGACTGAAGGATCGAGGAGAATATAAACAGATGATGGATCATGCCGACAGCCCTCGCCATGGGGATCGCGACGGCCGCAGGAACCTTTCAGAAGCCGCACTGAAGACATTCAGCGCATGGTTCCTGAATGTCGCACTGGATCAGATCACCTTTTCTGCAAAGCTTTTTGATCTGGGCGGGCTGGACAAACGCTATCAGCGCCTGGTCGCAGATACGATCGACGACAAGCGTGCGCCAGACTTGATTTCAGCAGTTTTGCGCCACGGAGCGCTGGACCGTGGCGACGCGCAAATAGTGCTCAAAACCTCCGAGAGGACGGCTCGCAATACGCTTAAACAACTCACCACGGCTGGCTTTCTGACGTCTGCGTCGCCCAAGACACCGGTTCGCCTTGCCTTCCCGCTAGACTACCGAGAGCGTCTTTTCCCAAACCTATTTGCGGATGCCGATCTACCAGCGTGACGCTTATGGCATAACCATTTGCGCACTACATGAACTTCTGCGCGTCAACTTGCCAAGCTACCATCCAGCAGGGTTCTGTCGCAAATTTTATTGCATGACGGAACGACAGGTATTGCCGGACGTGAGCTTGCCTTTGAAATCAATCGTCACTCTCTGATGCCCACCTGCTGACTTAAAGAGCG
This sequence comes from uncultured Boseongicola sp., assembly GCF_937988555.1. Lineage (NCBI taxonomy): Bacteria > Pseudomonadati > Pseudomonadota > Alphaproteobacteria > Rhodobacterales > Paracoccaceae > Boseongicola > uncultured Boseongicola sp. Next base: position 2,121 of record NZ_CALJXO010000279.1, read on the forward strand.
GCGTTTATCACAGGTACGCTGGCCCATATTCTGAAACTTTGCGACAGAACCGAAGTCCGCTACGAGCCCTTCGGGCAGGCCGCCTGAACAACGTCGGCATGGGCCATCTACAGCAGGTTGACTGCGCATGCGGTGACTACAGCGTCAATCACCGCATAACTTGCGGTGATTGTACTTGAGCTATGCGGTGAATATGGTCTGCATCCACGAACATGCAGACTGGCCCCGGTTCCGCTGGTCGGCTGAAGCGATCACGGATCGGCTTGCCACGGTCCGCTATCGGCAGGGACGGCTGATCGGGCGGATGGAATCGCTCGGCCTCGATCAGCAGAACGAGGCCCTCCTGCGCACCCTGACCGAGGACGTTGTCAAATCGAGCAACATGGAAGGCGAGACGCTCGACGCGGGCGTGGTACGGTCGTCAATTGCCCGGCAGCTCGGGATCGAAATCGGCGCGCTTTCCCCGACCGACCGGAATGTCGAAGGGGTAGTCGAAAGGATGCTTGACGCGACCCCGAACCACGCCAAGCCGTTAAACGAGGCCCGAGTGTTCGATTGGCATGCCTCGCTCTTCCCAGCCGGACGCAGCGGCATAACCAGGATCGCCGTCGGCGCCTGGCGCGATGCGACTGCGGGGCCGATGCAGGTTGTCTCC
>NZ_CALJXO010000280.1:0-6603 GCF_937988555.1 uncultured Boseongicola sp.
GGGTGAAGGCGAAGAAAAAGTCGTTCCACCCGAAGATGAGGCAGAACATGCCTGCCACGACGAGGCCAGGAACTGAATTAGGCAGGACAACTCGAAAAAACGCCCCAATCGGGCTGCATCCGTCGGTCATCGCCATTTCATCGAGTTCTTTTGGGATGCCCGCAAAAAAATCAGTCATGACCCAGACCGCGATGGGCAGCAGGAGTGCTATATAGACCAGCACCAATCCAAAGATCGTATCTAGCGCGCCTAACTCCTTGAGCATCAAGAAGAACGGGATCGCTAGAACGATGGGCGGCATGATGCGTTGTGAGATAAAGAAGAACGTGATGTCGGAATTTTTGACAAAGCCCAACCTGTATTCAAACCGGGACAACCCGTAGGCCGCCAGCGTTCCCAATGCCAAACTGACAAGGCTCGCGATTAGGGTAACAGCGGCGGAGTCTATGAAGGGACCTACGATGTTAATCCCTTGCGACCCCGTCGTGAACAATGAGGACCAGCCTTGCGTTGACGGCTCATAATCAACCCATGGGATGTAGGTCGCTCCACTTGTGATCGCGTTGGCATCTTTGAAAGATGTGGTCAGTGCCCAAAGGAATGGAAACACGACAAAGAGGGACCAACCGAAGAGGAACAGGGTTTTTAGGATGTGATAAAACTTATTCATGTTATCCGACCTTTCCAACCAGCAAACGCAGTAGGACTTTTGCAATCACGGTGAGGCTGACAATCATGATCACCAGATAGACCAGCGACAACGCCGCAGAATACCCAATCTGAAAATCGCGCAAACCGCGAATGTAGATGTAATAGGATGAGGTCTCGGTCGCCGTTCCCGGCCCGCCTGAGGTTAGGACATAAACCGTGTCCATGATCTTTGATGCTTCGATAAGCCGGATGATCACCGCACCAATGGTAATCGGCGCCATAAGTGGAAAGGTAACCTGCCAAAACGTGCGCCATGTGCCAGCACCGTCAATTGCTGCCGCGAGATAGGGTTCGCGTGGCAGCGACACCAATCCAGCCAGCAACAACAGGAACATAAATGGCGTCCATTGCCAAACTTCAACAATCAAAACACTGATGAAAGCGCCGTTTGCGCTGGAAAGCCATGGTACCGCGCCAATCCCGAACATGCGTAGAATGTCATTCGCGGGGCCCAGGCTTTCGTGAAAAACAGTCCGCCAAATCACCGACATGACCACCGGCGTGGTCATCATTGGGATGAGGAATAAGACCCTTAGTAAACGACCACCGCGCACCTGTTTCCAGACTGCAAGTGCTAGCGCAAAACCTAACGTGTATTGCAGTGACACCGAACTCAGAGACAACATCGACAACCGCCCTAGACTCTGCCAGAATCGATCGTCTTCGAACACGCGTCCGTAGTTCTTACCGCCGATGTAATCGAGGCCTGACTGAAACACATCCCAGCTCGAAAAACTCACACGAATTGTAAACAGTAGCGGGAAAAGGATTATTGCGACCAAAGTCAATAAGGCTGGCAGCAAGAAAAAGTGCTTAGACGATAGCATGGTATGTATCCCTAGATTTGAGGTGGGCGTCCAAGGAACGCCCACCTCTCGTCATTAACCTTCGTTGTCTTCAAGTGTAACAACGTTGGAGTAGGCTTCACGCAAGCTATCCTTGCCAATGCGACCTGTGATTTCAGACCACTCCTCGGCAACACTATCCAGTGCTTCCTGCGCAGTCTTCTGACCGGCCATCGCCTCGGCTACGCCATTCGCCATTGACGACATGAACTGACTTACGCCGGGAACACGCAAATCGAACACACGGTTTTTGCTTTCCTCCATCTCAGACAATGTCGTGACGTAAGTCTGCGCTGTTTTATCAGCCCAACCTTGACCCTTCCAATAATCAAAATCAAAATGGCTGTTGCGGTAAGGGTTCACACCAAAGCGACCGATCTGCATGTCATGTTCGGCGTTAGCTTCGTTTGAGAAGAAGCAAAGGAAATCAAATCCCATCTCTTGCTCTTCAGACATTGAAGAGACTGCTGAAGACCAACCCCACGTCATGTAAGGCGCACGGTTGGGCGTCTCGAATGTGTCCCACTCGCCAGTGGTGCGGTTCCAAACTTCGGAAGCACCCGGTAGCGGCGCGGCTGCGACCATATTTCTGATCCGGCTGTCTTCCTGATTGGCCTGAATAAAGGCGTCATCCCAGCTATAGCTCATCAAAGTCTGACCACCGCCAAACGAGAAGATCTCATCGCCCAAACCAAAGTTAGTGCCACCGGGAGGGAAACTGGCTTGAGCTTCGATAAACAGTTCAAGACCGCGTACAAAACCCGGCGTGTTGATCAGCGGTTCCATTGTCTCAAGGTCAAAGAAGAATCCACCTTGGACGTCCGGGTGCTTTGCATATGGTGCCGCACGGCTGATGAACGCCGAGAACATCAAATCATCGCGTTTCGCAACTTCAGCAGAGCCATAGTTCAGTTCGCCGTCACCATCCCAATCAGACGCGTTGAAATATGCGGCAACCTGATTGTATTCCTCCCATGTCGCAGGAACGGTCAACTCGTTGCCGGTGTCGGCAAGGTATTTTGCTTGCACATCGGTATTGTCGAACACGTCCGTCCGGAATTTCAGATAATGGCGATCACCATCCATCGGGTATTGGATCATTTCACCGTTCCACGTCGCTACACCCCTAAAACTTGGGGTGACATCCATCATGCCCGTTGAGTTGACATAGGCCTCAGGCACAGGGGCAAGGAAACGGCTGAAATCACCAATCCAAAGTGATGGATAAAACATCACATCATAGGCGTTCTGCTCACTTTGGAATGGGATCATGATCCGCTGGAACAGATCACCAAATGGCACGTGAACCACATTGACTTCGGCTCCGGTCAATTCAGCAAACTGTTCCGCGTGAAGCGCGGTGGGCTCCCCGATGACAGGGATCGCGTGGGTGATGATGTTCAATGTGCGCCCAGAGTAATCCTTGGCGTCTGTCGCCGCATAGCTACAGGTACCCGGCAGGTCCTGTTCGATGCCAAAACGTGTGTAATCTTGTGCCGAGACAGGCACCGCAGATGAGGCGATAATCGCCAGCACCGAGGCCGAAATTGTAAACTGATTTTTCATGTTAGTCCTCCCGTTTGGTTTTGATATGACCCGCTCCTCGCGGATCGCGCGCAGGCCAAAGTTGTGTGACCTGCGCAATAGATGTAATTTTGGTGAATTTAGGGGATCAGAACCGCGCGACCGCGGACCTTCCCGTCGTGAAGGTCGCGCAGCGCAAGATTTGCATCGCGCAAGGCATATTCTTTGGTCGTCAGATCGACCAACCCGCGGTGGGCCAATTCCATCAATTCCGTCAGTTCCGCCCACGTGCCGACGAGGTTGCCGATTATGTTCTTTTCAGTGATCACAAGATCAACGGTTGGAACCTGAATATCCTCACCATACCCGACAACGTAATAGCTGCCGGCTGCCCGCGTCATAGCGAGGCCCTTGCGGGTCGTGCCGTTCTCGCCGACAAAATCAAGCACGGCTTCGGCGCCATGACCTTTGGTCAGGGACAAGATTGCATCGACTTCGCCACCATCGGCTTTTACCAAATGATCAGCACCGCATTCACCAGCGAGGGACAGTGACGTATCAGATGTATCGACAACAATGATCTCTGCGGCACACATCGCGCGCAGGACTTGAATGCCGATATGGCCTAAACCACCAGCGCCGATCACAACACAGTATTCACCGGGAAGCAGATGGCGCGTCGCTTTTTTGGCTGCGCGGTAAGCTGTTAGGCCAGCATCGGAATAGGGTGCAACCTCTTTGGGTAGAAGTGACTTCGGCAACTTGATGATATTACGCTCGGACGTCACCAACGCCTCAGCGTAACCACCGTCAGAATCAAGGCCTGGAAACGTACCTTCGCCGTGCATGTCTTGACCACGACGACAAGCGATGCATGTCCCGTTCGAAATCTTCGGGTGGATAATCACAGGATCACCCTTTTTCAGGCCTTCGACTTCTGGCCCGACCTCTTCGACCCAACCTGCGTTTTCATGGCCCAAGATCAACGGCAACAAAGCGTTCCCATTTGGATCCATGTGCGGCCGCCAGATACCTTCGATGACGTGCAGATCGGTGCGGCACACCCCTGCGCCACCGATGCGAACAATTACGTCCGACCCTTTGGTGATAACAGGATCCGGCACATCGATGTAATCGACCCACGACGGTGCAGTCAGATCGTCATCGTATTTATGTAGAACTTGGGCCTTCATGGGACTCTCCGAGATTAAATGTCTGTTAGGCCCTACTTAACGGTCGGCACATCCGCTGAGTTGTTTGCGAGTGTTCAATTTCTGCGAAGCGCGATGTTTTCTATGCTCAAAAAATGAACAAACCTTGGATTTCACTTTGTTTATTGGGCATTCATCATCCATGATGACCGCAGTCTTGGGAGGGCGCTCGTGAAAACTGCATTTGATAAAGCCCGCAATGCCCTCGAGGTTAACGGCCGGTTCGCCTATGGTGCCGTGCCGGAAACGATTGCTGATAGTTGGCGGCGGTGTATGCGACTTGGCCTCGATCCCGTCGGTAATCCGGAGGAATGTGTCGTCTCTCACACCGATCTTCATCAGCGTCGTGATCAGCAAGATCGTGTAATGCGTCTTGTCAGGCCGGAATTGGAATTGCTGAGCGCGCAAATCGCTGGATCGAATTTTCTGGTGGCATTTGCAGACAGTGACGGTGTCGTGCTCGATCAAATTCTGGATGAAGAATTCCGCACGTCCACTTGCGGCAAAAGTATCCTCCCCGGTTCAATCTGGAGCGAGGAAATCCGCGGCACCAACGCCCTTGGGCTGGCACTTCACACTGGTGTGTCTTGTAACGTCACAGGTCGCGAACATTTCTTTGCAAAAGAAGGTACGGTATCGTGCCTATCCGCCCCCATTTTTGACAGCAGTGGCCAATTAATAGGATTGCTGGATGCTTCTTCCGAAGTGACAGCCAGACAGTATCATACCCTTGCGTTGGTGAACCTTGCCGCGCAAAACGTTGAAAATCGTTTATTCGTGGAGGATCATCGCGGCGAACACATCATCCAATTTCATCCCCGTCAAGAATACCTCAAGACCCAAAATGTCGGCATGATCGCGTTCAACGAGGACGGCCAGATAACCGGGGCGAACCGTCGCACCAGTGAACTCTTGACGGGTTTGAATCTTGCTAACGCAATCAAATTCCAAGACCTCTTTATGGGACAGTTCTGTACCTTGATCGAACAATTATGTAGGGGCGAAATTGTTCAAATTACTGATTGGCTGAGGTCTGGGTATTTTGCACGCCTCAGGCTTACCCACTCGGCACGTACCAAGCTCACGAACACACAGGTGTTGCTGCCAACCGATCCGATCTATCGCGTTCCAAAGGCAGCGGGAGACGTCGGAACCGGGCGCGTTTTCGAAGATGAAGCCTTGCGCCAAAACCTTCGGTTGGGCAGAAAATCGGCCCAACAAGGCCTGCCTGTTCTAATTGTTGGCGCACCCGGAACCGGGAAAAACACAACGGCTGAGGAGATACATGATCAACTTCACCCCGATCAAGCATTCGTTCTTGTCGAGTGTGAGACGCTCAATTTAGACGCTGTCGAAGGCCAGCTTATCGCACAGATGAAATCCAAAGCTGATGCCATGCCCCGAAAGCAAGACACCATTGACCTCGACAAGGGCGGCACGTTGTATCTCGATAGGGTTGATCTGTTGCCGATTGAAATCGCGCCAAGCCTGAACACCTTCCTCAATCGTGTCATTCAACGGCGCAATCCGCTGCTGGCCGACGGCGAATGGATCATCATCAGCAGCGCACAGAATGCTTCCTGCCTGAACGATGCAATAGGCCCATTGAGGACTTTATACGAACGCCTTTCTGGATTTTCGCTCTACTTGCCCAAACTCACAAACCGCTCTGATTTTCGACATCTGTGTCGCGCGATGCTTGCCGCAATCTCCCCTCAACACACCCTTTCAAGTAACGGCACAGACGCACTTATGGCGATGACTGCTGATCACAACCTAACCGATCTAAACCGAAATCTGCGTACGCTTGCGATCCACCACCACGATGGGATCATAAGACAAGAAGGTGTCACGCGCATTTTGGGTCAGCGTCCGCTTGGCGTCTCGCCGTGTACGCGCTGCGTCGGGCAGATGATCAAGGAAGTAAGATGTATCGAAATCCAAAAGGCTTTGCGCGACTGTAACGGGAACGTTGCCTTGGCCGCGCGCCAACTTACTGTTTCCCGAAATACTGTCTACGCCCATGTTAAGGATTAAGAACGCCGAAGTCGTGTGAGCGATCCTTGAGCGGACATCCATCGCGTGTCATGGATCTTGTCACTTTGAGGCTGCTTGCTGCCGTTAGCCGCATCGCAGCGATTTTGCCGAACGATCTCGCCCCGACCAACATGAACGGCCCAAAGCTGCCGTTCGTCGGTCGATCTGATGCTGCGCCGCAGCTTCGCCAGACCGGCCATTCGTGCATCCTGCAGCATATTCTTGGGCCAAATGACCGCAACGCGGACGGAGCAGTCATCAGAACCTCCGGTTGA
>NZ_CALJXO010000281.1:0-5958 GCF_937988555.1 uncultured Boseongicola sp.
GGGCGACCTTGTGTTGGTGCGGGGCGGCTTCGCAGAATATGCCTGCGTCGCTGCCGCGGATATGGCTAAGGTGCCAGACGAGCTTTCTGATGAGGTTGCGGCTTGTTTGCCTCAGGCTGGCGGTATCGCGGTTGCGGGAACAGACGGTCTAAAATCGGGCGACAGGCTTTTGATCAATGGGGCCGGTGGCGGATCGGGAACCATGGCGCTGCAACTGGCGAAAGCGGCAGGTGCGCATGTCACCGCTGTGGACAACGCCAGCAAGATCGATTGGCTGAGGTCCTTGGGGGCCGATGAGGTTATTGATTACCGCGCGCAGGATTTTGCCCGAACTGGCCAGCAATGGGACCGGATTTTGGACATGGTCGCCACGCGCGGCCCGGCCAAGATCGCACCGGCTCTGTCCGATGGGGGCATCTACAGGGCGTTGGGCGGCAATGTGGGAGTCTTGCTGTCACTCGTGTTTGGCGGTCTGCGATTTCGTCTTCAGAATAAATCTATCGGGATGTTGATGGTTCCCAGCGGACGGAAGCTGACGGAACGCGTCGCGCAAATGGCCGTCGCGGGGAAGATCGAACCGCATCTGGAGGCCGTGTTGCCTCTGTCGTCGGTTCCAGAGGCTTTGCGGCGTACTGGCTTTGGTGACGTGAAAGGCAAACTGGTGATCAAGCTTTGATGTCAGGCCGCCGCCGTGCCTTTCTATTGAACGTCGATCACAACGATTCCAGTCTTTTGCCCCGTTTCCACATATCGGAAGGCCTCGGCGATGTCTTCCAAGGGATAGCTGCGATCAAAGACGCCCCTGAACCGGTCTTCTGCCATCAGTTCTGCGAGATACCGGACGAATTCTGGTGCGTTCTCCGGGTAAGGGACCCGCACGCGGCGGCTGCCCGTGATCCCGAACCAGATACCCAGAAGGATGTTTGACCAATAGGGGCCAAGATCAGTCGCGGCGAATATCCCGTTCTGGTTCAGTAGCCTGCGGCAGGTGAACCAAGAGATCTTCCCCACGGCGTCGAAGACCAAATCGAAGGTTTCAGCGATGCTGGTGAAACCTTCATCTTCGTAGTTGATGATCCTGTCCGCGCCGAGCCGCTTGGCAAGGTCCAGGTGCCGCGTTCCGACGACGGCCGTCACCTCCGCACCCCGAGATTTGGCCAGTTGAACCGCAGCGGTTCCAATGGCCCCGGACGCGCCGTAGATCAGACACCGTTGGCCCTCTGAAAGCAGACCGGTCGTTGAGCTGGCATACCATGCGCCCTCACCGACCACCGCCTCGTCAAAACGAAGATCTCTGGGAATGTGGGCGAGCGCCCCGTCGGCTGGCAGGCAAAGGTATTCCGCATGGGCGCCGAATCTCTCAGGCAAAAGGCCAAAAACCCGGTCGCCCGACTGAAAAGCGGTCACGCCGTCGCCCAGCCCATCCACGATCCCAGCAAAATCCATACCGAGCGTCTGCATTCTCGGGCGCAGAAGCCCTGTCATCGCCCGGGCAAAGAACGGGTGCGCCCGAAGTGTGGCGGTGTCGGTGCGGTTAACCGTCGTCGCGCGTACCCGCACCAGGATTTCACCCGGCGCCGGTCGCGGGACAGGCACCTCCTGAAGTGAGAGCCTTTGCGGTGGCCCGTACCGGCGGAAGATTACCGCCTTCATCATCGCTGCGTCGGTCATACCGCCAGATTACCGGATTCATTTCGCTTTGTCGGAATTTTGAGGGGCTGGTATTCACAGCATCAAACCCCGCGAAGGGCCTTGTCAGATTGAACTGATCCGGTAAGTTTCGACATAGGAATTTCAGTGCTGATCGCCGTCGCCTGCTTGGCTCTAGTCAAGCAAATAAGGAAAAGTGGATCCTGCACCACAGAGGGTAGGCAGGGAAGAACGGGCCCCAACTTTTCTTCTGACAGCACCCTTGGAAGGGCTCGATGCAGTCATTCGCCGCGGACCGAACCAATGACCGCTCTGCAGATCTAGCTGGCTTTCGCGGCAGCTGCTCCAAAGTCAGCTTTAGCAAACCCTTTTTTGATTATTGAGGTGGGGCGACAATTAAATGTTCTACGAGAACCCTTGAATGTTGGATGGCTGGCAACCCATTTCCCTTACCAAGGGCATCGAACCGCGCATCCCATGCGCTCGCCGACCTTATATGACAGGACGGTCAGATAGATGGTCTATCTCCAGCTTTTTCTCGGGTTTGCCCTGCTTGTTGCTGGTGGTGAGGCTTTGGTGCGAGGTGCGGTATCCGTAGCCTCGCAGTTAGGAGTATCCCCTCTCCTGATCGGCCTGACGCTTGTTGGTTTTGGAACCTCGACACCGGAACTGGTCACAAGTTTGCAAGCGGCCTATGGCGGATTTCCGGGCATCGCGATCGGCAACGTCGTCGGATCGAACATTGCCAACATTCTCCTGATCCTTGGCGTAGCAGCGGTGATCATGCCGCTGTCCATTGATCCTGTCTCTTTTTGCCGTGATGGGGCGGCCCTTGCAATCGCGACCATGCTCGCTGTCGGCGTAATCCTTATCGGGTCACTCTACCAGTGGATGGGGGCTGTCCTGATCCTCGCGTTGCTGGCTTATCTCTTGGTCGCATACCTAAGCGATCGTGCCACCGTCGCAGCAAGCGAAGCTCCAGATTTCCCTGAAAGCACCTCAATGCCCGGCCCGATTTGGATAGCACTTGGTTTGGCGTTCGGCGGGATCGCAGTGACGATCGTGGGGGCTCGATTGGCGGTAGACGCAGCGGTGACACTCGCACTTCTTTGGGGAATGAGCGAGACGGTCGTGGGGCTTACGGTTGTCGCTGTAGGGACCTCGCTGCCCGAACTGGTGACGTCCGTCATGGCGGCGCTGCGGCGCGAATCCGGCATTGCCTTCGGTAACGTCATCGGGTCGAACATCTACAACATCCTGGGCATCTTGGGCATTACCGCACTCGTCTGGCCGATTCCAATCCCGCCGCAGATCGCACAGCTCGATGTATGGGTCATGTCGACGGCCACAATTGCACTGATCGTTGCGGTCGTGGCCTGGAGACGGATCGGACGCTGGACCGGCCTCGTTTTCCTAGGTGCCTATGCCGCCTACAACGGATGGCTGGTCTCGGGGGTATAGACAGCGCTTCATGTTGGCTCTGCTCGTAGGAACCGCTCATCATACTGGCGCAAGAAAGAACGACGAATGAACACTATGAGCCAAACAATCCTCGGGCTGATGATCGCAGGTATCCTCGCGGCTGCCTCCACTTTTGCATTCTATGCCAGAAGCTTAGATCAATCTGCCGACGTTAAAATGCTCGGCAACTGTGAGGGTTGCGTATTCGATGGGCAGGACTTCTCTGAGCGTAAATTAATGGGCATCAATCTCGCCTCTGCCCAGTTGAGCAATATCGTATTCGACCGTGCGGCCATGAACATCGCGATTTTTGACGGAGCGAGCCTGCGCGGTGTGAGCTTCGTTGGCTCGGACCTCAGCGGTGCAAGCTTCGTCGGATCGCAGCTCGAAAACGTGACGTTTGGTGGTGCAGGCCTCAGTGGTGCCGTCTTCGAGGGGGTAGTGTCGCAAAATCCAGCATGAATTGAGGTGGGGGCTGCAGCCGGGCACAAGGCCCACACTCCAAAGCTCTTTCCCTCATCGCGATGATATCCCTGATTGCAGTGCACAGGGTGATGCAATCAGTGTGCGTTCCGGTCATTTCCGATTTGATGAGGGCAGAGCGGCCTTTGCCGCCACATTCAAGGAGATGTCGGATGAGACTCGGGATTGCCGCACGTTCGGTGATATTGGCTGTCGCAGCCTCGGTGAAGGCCAAAACGGCGTTGCCGCACGCTGCACACTGATCCATGTCAATCGTCATCTACCTCGATGTGCTAAGCTCAGCGAGGTAGATGACGATTGACCATTCTTCGAGCAGATAGGAATGCAATGAACCGGATCGTATACGTCGTCGGCCTTGTGGTCATCGTCTTGTTCATCCTGGGCTTTTTCGGCCTTCGCTGAGTGCAGAAATTTTCGTAACTGAACAATTGGAGGCAAAGCGATGATCCGCGATAAAACCCCAAAACCCGACGACTTCGACCACGCCCTTGGTGCCAAAGGCACAGTCTCCCAAGCAGGGCGTTCTGGTGGGCGTTTGCCGCGTGACATCGGCACGCGGGATGAGTTGAAGCGCGCCAACGAACGCCCCGCAGGCAAGACCCGTGTCACCAAATCCGACGAAAAAGACGGGCGGTCGGAGTGACTGCAAAGCCTCAAGGATCATCTGATCAACGCATTCGAAGCAGACATGTCGTTCGCGAGACAAGGTGAAATGAGCCCATGACAGTTTCCCGGCCGGGGTGCGGGAAATGATGCGCGGCCATTTCAAATTCATTTCAAGAATATGGGACCGACTGCATAGCAGTTTTTGGTTTCTACCGTCGGTCATGGCAATTTTTGCCATGGCAACGGCCATCGTTCTGATCCTGCTGGACACCCTCGAGGCGTCACGGCTTGGATGGATCGACGAATGGACCTATGCCTTTGGCCCGGAGAGTGCGCGCGCGATCCTGTCGGCTATCGCGGGGTCCATGATCACTGTCGCCGGCGTCACATTCTCGATGACAATGCTGACCCTGCAATTGGCATCTTCACAATTTGGCCCCCGAATGCTGCGCAATTTCATGCGGGATCGCGGCAATCAGATTGTGCTTGGAACGTTCCTCTCCACCTTCGTCTATTGCCTGTTGGTCCTTGCTTCCGTTCGGGGAAGCGGTAATTCCTACTTCGTGCCGCTGATCGCCGTAATGTTCGGTTTGATCCTGGCAGTCGCGAGCCTTGCGACGCTCATCTACTTTATCCACCACATTGCGACCTCAATCCGCATCGAGACCATTCTGGCCGATCTTGCGGCAGAGGCCTGCAAGACCGTTGAGCGCGTATTCCCGGAGCCCGTCCATACGTCAGCGCCTTTTCCCGAGACACTGATGGCGGAGGCTCTGCCGCCAGATTTTGACGACGACAGCCGGTCTGTGGTCGCGTCAGGCAGCGGCTACATACAGTCGATCGATCTTGACAGGATACTGCAGGTCGCCAGCGACAATGATCTTGTTGTCCGGGTAGGGGGTCGGATCGGCAATTTTGTTCCCAATACTGGGTCACTTGTCGTTGCATCCCCCTATGGCCGGGTCTCCGAAGCTGTTGCTGACGACCTTCGCAATGCGTTCTCGTTTGGTCAGGAGCGCACGCCCGAATACGATATCGAGTTCTCGCTCAGGCGGATTGTGTAAATTGCGCAACGTGCCTTGTCGCCGGGGGTAAACGACCCGACAACCGCGCTTTATTGCCTGGATCGGCTGGCCGAGGTGCTTGGGCTTTTGGCAGATCGGCATTTCCCGTCGGGCCGGATCACGGATCAGGACATGAAACTGCGGGTCGCTTTTGCACCGGTTAGCTTCGCAGATTTGGCCTGTCCGGCGTTCGCGGCGATTGCCCGGTACGGGATCAGCGATGACGATCTTGTCGCACGATTGCTGGATGTCATGGAGAGATGCAGCGGCGGCGCGCCCACGTCGGATCGCGAGACGATCATGCGCCTCCATGATGCGATCAGGCTGGAAAGCGCTGCTTCAAGTTTCTGAGACGTGATGAAGGCGACGCAACCAGCCCGTTCGTGATTGGCGACTCCTAACTCGACGCCGAGTCGCGCATCAGAAATTTGGCCAGACGCGCGATGGTAGGCCCTTGCACGATGATTGAGACGACGACAACAATGAACGTTGCGGTGAGGATCAGGGGGCATTGTCAGAGCAAATCTGCTTGAGGCGGGCAGGGTGGTTTCGCAGCCATTGTTCGTGACGAAAACAGGCCCTTTCAAGGGTTTTCACAGTAGCCCGGAGATCATCCGCCTGGCGGTCATGATGGACGTTCGCTTTCCCCTTTCGCTCCGCAATGTCGAGGACCTGCTGCACGAGCGCGCCGTCG
>NZ_CALJXO010000282.1:0-5968 GCF_937988555.1 uncultured Boseongicola sp.
CGCGCGCATCCGGCGCATTTGACAAGACCTTGTCTTGCTGACCCCCGTCCGTCACCTCATCTACACGTCGTTTTAGCCGCATTGGTGTAACTGATGTCATCGGCTCGACGCCTTCTACGTCGACCTCATTCAACTGCTCAACAAAGCCAAGTATCCGGTTAAAATCCTGCGCCAACGCAGGTAAATCGGCGTCTTCGACCTTAATGCGGGCAAGCTTGGCCACGCGGCGGGCTGTTTCGGTGTCGATCGACATCAGAGCGTCTCTCCATCTTTGAACGCGGTCCATGTACCGCGTGCAGAGACGGCCCGCAAGAAGTGGCTAGCTTGCGAAATCAAGACCACCGTTTAGGGTGACGGCGCCTGAAACGCCGACCTCCCGGAATTTGATCAATGACACTTGCACTCGCGATCCTGCCTATTGCTCTGGCCTTTCTGGCGGGATGGACCGCAAAAGCGACAGGTCTTTTGAAGCCCGAGCATTGGTCGGGCATCGAGCTATTAAGTTTCCGCATTCTGATCCCAGCAATCCTGATCAGCTCCATTGCGACCGCTGATCTGTCGTCAGACCGGATCGGACCGCTTGCCGGGTCATTGGTCAGCATGGTGTTTCTTGCGGCCATTCTGGGGCTAAGCGTCAGATTTTTGCTGCCGGTCGACAAGCTATCGTCCGCATCACTTTCAACCATCTTTCAGACCACAACGCGTTGGAATGCCTTTATTTCCCTTTCTGCAGCCGAATTGCTCGGAGGGCCGGACGTCCTGCTGTTGATAGCCGTTGGGATGTCGGTGCTGACCCCGTTGATCAACGTCAGCAATATCCTTGTTCTGGCCTGGCTTTGCGCCGGGACAACAGGTCCACGCCGCATTCTGAAGGCCGTTGTAGCAAATCCACTTGTCATTGGCTGCGCGATTGGACTTTCGCTGAATGCTGCACCATTCGACCTTCCAAAGCCTCTGTACGAGACCCTCGATATCATTGGCCGCGCCGCGCTCGGGATCGGGCTTTTGGTTGTCGGGGCCGGGATTTCGTGGCGTCGTCTGGGACGGCTGACCGCACCCGTACTGATTGGCGCGCTTTTACGCCCCATCGGAATGCCGCTTGTGTTTCTAGGCCTCGCCAATGTGTTTGGGCTTTCCTCCACAGAGACCCTCGCTGGGCTACTGGTGACAGCGGTTCCAGCCGCCTCGAACGGCTACGTCGTCGCGCGCACTATGGGCGGCGACACCGAACTTTACGCAGATATTCTGGTCTACCAGACCCTACTCTCGATGGCCGCAATACCGATTTACGCCTCGCTGGTTCTGTGACGGCGCCACACTTCGATCATCCAGCCAAGCATGATCCCATTGAGCATATGCCAAATGAAATGTGTGCCAACTGGAAGGCGTGCGCACGACGTGTCGTCAATTGATCGAAAGACAAGCGAGACGCAAAGCAAACCCGCACCGAAGAGAAGTCCCCGCGCCGTCTCATGGGCGCGATTGCGCAACAATATACCATAGCCCGCAATCAAAATCGGCAAGACCCAATACACTGATGAAATTGAGAAAAATGGAAGTTGTTGCACCAACGGCGTGACCAAAGCGGCGTATGGGAAGAAAGCCAGCGTCGCCACCAATGCCCCCCAAATGGGCCAGCCCAAAAAATCTCGATTTGCCAGAAATAGGAAGCTTAGGGTGAAGACCGCTATAGGAATGACATCAAGCGTGGCGGCCCAAGCGGTTGCGTGAGTATGAAAGAGGTACGACCCCAAACCGATGGCAAAAAGTACGGCGGAAAGCCATCTTCCCGCAGGCATTCCGGCAGTACGGCGCCACATAATTATCGCAACAACCACAAACGCCAGATTGGTCGCAGCGTTAAGTGGCTCGGACCAATAGCTCGCGTCAGTACGCTCGCAATATCCGTCGATGGCTCTTGTCCAATCCATAAGGAACTCTGCTTTGCTTGGGTTTAGTCCCAGAAGGGACTGCCATCAAATAGTAGGGCTTTGCCACTCAGGGAGTCCCGATGAATTATAAGGCCGAATTCCGCCGGTGGATCAGTGCCTTGTCGAAAATTCCGCTCTCCGGACTGCCTTCAGGCGGCTTTGAGACCTAGCGCCTTGTCGCAAAAAAGGTCTTCAGCAAGGCGCTCGCATCCTCGGCCCCTATACCATCGTACACCTCAGGCACGTGGTGCGCTTGGCTGTGGGAGAACACTTTGGGACCATGTGCAACGCCGCCAGATTTTGGGTCACCTGCACCATAATATAAACGAGAAATCCGCGCGGCTGAGATTGCCGCCGCGCACATCGCGCAAGGCTCTAAAGTGACGTAGAGATCGCACCCTGTCAGGCGCTCAGAGCCCAAAATTGCGCCTGCAGCACGAATCACAAGAATTTCGGCATGCGCTGTCGGATCCGACAACTCGCGGGTGCGGTTTCCGGCTTTGGCCAAAACCTTCCCATCGTGACCAACAAGCACGGCTCCCACAGGGACTTCGCCGCGATCTCCCGCTGATCTCGCTTCTTCGAGCGCCGCTTCCATGTAGCTTTTGAAACTCATGGCCCGTGATGCCGCGACGAAACGGCTTGTGCAAGCGGCGCGCGCTTTCCAATCGACCTGTCCCACGCTATTGCGACAGGATGAGCAAACCCACCGTTCCCGGCGATCGTATCGCCAAAGTTCTCGCCCGCCGCGGCGTTGCCTCGCGTCGCGAGATCGAACGCATGATAGAAGCCGGTCGTATTTCATTGAACGGGAAGACGCTGACAAGCCCCGCTCAGAATGTCGTCGAAAGTGACCGCATTATTGTAGACGGCAAACCCGTTCGAGAAGCCGAACCGCCACGGGTTTGGCGGTACAACAAGCCATCCGGCCTCGTTACGACGGCGAACGACGAAAAAGGGCGCGCAACGGTTTTCGACAATTTGCCCGAAGACCTGCCCCGCGTGATGACTGTCGGACGGCTCGACTTGACGTCGGAAGGGCTGTTGCTTTTGACCAACGACGGCGAAATCAAACGGAAGCTGGAACTACCAAAAACCGGCTGGCTTCGCAAATACCGCGCCCGTTTGAAAGGCACGCCAGAAGACGCAGTCTTCGACCCGCTGCGGCGAGGGATTACGGTCGACGGCGAACGGTTTCAGCCGATGGAGATCACACTCGACCGACAACAGACCAGCAATGCTTGGGTGACGATCGGATTGCGCGAAGGCAAGAACCGCGAAATTCGACGCGCGATGGAAAGTATCGGATTTTTCGTGAACCGGTTGATCCGGGTCAGCTACGGTCCGTTTCGACTTGGTGAGCTGAAACCGGGCGAAGTCGAAGAGATCAAGTCAAAGGTCTTGCGCGATCAGCTCGGTCTGGATGCCATTCCCGAAACACCCGACCCCCAGAGAACCAAAGGTAAACGCGTCGAACGGCCCCGCCGCAACCAAAAGCCGTGATCGGCGCAATTGCTTGCCCATAACTGGCAAGCGACACGTTGAACGCATATATACTCCCAAGAACCGAAAGGTCGTAGAGTATGATGCCGAAGATGGCGCTATTGGTCTTGATTTTCGCCGTGGTCGCGGGGGTGATCTCTGTGGTATTCAAGGGAGTGGCGGTCTTGAAAGAACCTCATGATGAACGTTTGGGCGACAGGGGAGGTAGCATGAAAAGACTGGCATTTTTCCTGCTTTTAGCACTGATCGCCTACGTTGCGGCCTTCGGAGCGTCCTGATGGCGGATCGGTTCGGCGGAAAATATAGCCCCGATAGGCCGGCGCAAACGCCTCAGCCCCCCGCTCAGCGGCGAAGACGTGCGGGCGCACGTGTGAACCTTTTGTTCCTCGTGCCGGGTATTCTGGTGTTAACGGCGTTTCAGCAAGAACCGCTTGGAATGGCGCTTGATCTTGTTGGGTTTGGCACGCTGATGCTTGCGGCCTGGCTCACCCGTGAAGGGCTTTTGGCCGAAGATGCCTTTGATGCACGTCGCGTCGCAAAGCGCCCCGCAATCCCCCGAAAGATCTTTGCGTCTGTGCTTACAGGTGCTGGACTTGCCATTGCCGGTCTTGATCCGGCGACGTTTTCGCCCCTTAATCCAATTCTTTTTGCTGTTCTTGGAACAACCCTGCACTTCATGTCGTTCGGTGCGGATCCGTTGAAGGACAAGGGTGTTCCAGAAGGAAGCGCCTTCCAGACCGACCGTGTCGCGCGCGCTGTTGATGAAGCCGAGCGGCATCTCGCTGCGATGCGCGATGCGATCCGGGGCGCTGGCATTCCTGCCCTGTCGCGTCGCGTTGATCAATTTTCCCAAACGGCGCGTCATATGTTTCGCGTGGTGGAGGACGATCCGCGCGATTTGACTGGGGCGCGCAAATATCTTGGGGTATACCTTTTGGGCGCACGGGACGCGACATCTCAGTTCGCAGACCTTTATGCGCGCAACCGAAATGAAGAAGCCCGCGCAGACTACGAGGCGCTTCTTGATGATCTTGAAACCACGTTCACCGCGCGAACCAACAAAATGCTACTGGACGACAAATCATCGCTTGATGTTGAAATTGAAGTCTTACGTGACCGATTGGCACGCGAAGGCGTAAACCGCACTTAAGTATAGCTGCTCAAAACGAGGGGAAAATTCATGTCCGAAACAGTGCGCCAGAAGGCCCAGGAATCCGAAACCCTTGTGGCAGAGGTGACGGCCGTTATCTTGCCCGAACCCAGCACCGAAATTGTGCCGCTGGCCTCCGCTGATCCGACAACAAGCGCGGAAATCGAGCGCCGCATCGGCGAAATCGACATGGGTGACACCAATTCAATCGTGTCGTTCGGGTCCAGCGCACAAGTCGAATTGCAGGAAATCAGCCAATCCATGCTGGCAGGTGTCCGCAACAAGGACGTCGGCCCGGCTGGCGATAGCTTGCGTGATATTGTGTCAACCATTCGCGGCTTTTCGATCAGCGAACTAGATGTCCGTCGCACGCGATCCTGGTGGGAACGTCTGTTGGGACGCGCCGCTCCGATCGCGAATTTTGTTGCGCGCTTTGAAGAGGTTCAGGGCCAGATCGACGGGATTACCGACAACCTTCTCCACCACGAGCATAGGCTTTTGAAAGACATCAAATCTCTCGATCATCTTTATGACAAGACACTCGCCTTTTACGACGAACTGGCGCTTTACATCGCCGCAGGTGAGGAAAAGCTTCAGCGTCTGGACGGTGTCGAAATCCCCGCAAAAGAAACCGAAGTGGCCCAAGCGCCTGACGAGCAAGGCGTGATGAAGGCCCAAGAACTTCGCGACTTGCGGGCCGCAAGGGACGATCTCGAGCGCCGCGTATTTGATCTGAAACTAACACGGCAAGTTACGATGCAATCGCTGCCGTCTATTCGGCTTGTGCAAGAGAACGACAAATCCCTTGTCACAAAGATCAATTCGACACTGGTCAATACTGTGCCGCTTTGGGAAACCCAGCTTGCTCAGGCTGTGACCATTCAGCGGTCTGCCGAAGCGGCCGAAGCCGTGCGAGAAGCAAATGATCTGACGAACGAACTGTTGACCGCAAACGCCAAAAACCTGCGTGAGGCCAACAAAACCATCCGCGAGGAAATGGAGCGCGGTGTCTTCGACATTGAGGCAGTAAAGCAGGCCAACGCCGACCTGATCGCGACCATTCAGGAAAGCCTTCAGATTGCCGATGACGGAAAAGCCAAACGCGCCCTTGCCGAGGAAGAACTCCAGAAGATGGAAAGTGAACTCAAGACAACGCTTGCCTCAGCCAAAGCCCGCAAGGACGGGGTCGGCTCGATCTCTGGAGAGAGCGTTCCGACCTGAACCATGCGCAATTCTGCTTTCTCACTTTGCTTGCTGGCCTTGTTGGCGGCCTGCGACGGATTTCCCGCCGCTGGTCCAGATGCCTTATCGACAACGCCGCCCAGCCCAGCCCTTCCTGAGTTCGTTGAACGAACGCCTGAAAGCTTCGAGATAGAAGCCTTTT